>JBBROT010000149.1:0-7970 GCA_038229155.1 Bryobacterales bacterium
ACTTACTCCGGATCGGGATCCGGCCTTCGTTCGTAATAGGTCGGTTACAAGATTCAGCGAAGGTAAGTTCGCATGGCTTTCCTAATTTCGGTTATCAAGTCCGGGTTGGCAATAAACCAGATGCTTACCGCGTCGAAATCGTCCTTCTTTAGTTGCACCCGCATAGAATTCTTTGCGCCCCGAAAGTCTACCTGAAACTTGAATTCCTTACTTTGATCGATCGCCATAGAGTGCGCCGCGCTGTCCACTTTGGACGTTTGCTCATCACCGAACCCCGCTGGCACAAGTTTCTGGACGGACTTAAGTAAGGATTTCAGTTCCTTCAGGTCCAAGTTAATCGATGTTTCCGCCCCGGCACCATTGCCGCCTTGGAATAGAACGACAAGGAAAGCAAACACCGCGCGGATTCGCATGTGCCACAATCCTATCCCGCCCCGCACTCACGCGCAATTCCGCAGGTCGAGATTCTCCAATCCGGCTGCTCATCGCAACAGCCGCTCCGTGGAGCTCTCCCGATCCCGCGAAAATTGCGCGGCCGCCGCGCGCAGGTAAGGCCGGAATTCGCGCGCCCACCAAGCCCCGAAGCCCTCTGCGCGAATCTCTCGAAGCAAATCGAAATAGTGGTTCAACAACGCGCCCGCCACCAATTCGCTGGTGCGATGCACGCCCCACACAGACGCTGTTCCCAACCACAAAAGATTCGCCGGCACGCGGCTCACCGCCGATACCGCCATGCCTCCCGCAAGCACCATCACGGGCTTATCCTGCGCCGCCGCCTCCGCCCGCAGCTTGTCCCAAAAGTCCTCCAGCACCGCGCCCGAAGGTAAATGCGGTGTCGGCATCTTGCGCACCTCATCACGCAGCGCGTGCCATTCCGCGCGCAGTTCGCTCACGCGCAACGGCGGCGCTGTAAACACTTGCGTCATGCGCTCGCTGCAACCTTCCAGCCCATCCAGAAGCTGATCCACACTCTCGAAATGCGCGTCGCCATCCAGCAGACCTTCCTGCCGCAGCGTCTCCGCAATTTCGCGAATCAAATGCCGGCCCGTGCCCGATAAATCCGCCAGCGCCGCCGTCACCCACACTGGCGACGCGCGAAACGCCAGCATCCCCACCCACCCCACGCCGTGCCCCGCCGCGCGCCGCAGCAAGAAATCGTGCGCCAACTCTTCCGCCTTCGGATACACGCCTTCCACCTGCCCCACCTGCTCAATCAGATACTGCAGCGTCAGCTCCACCATGTTCCGGTACAAACTGGTGCGCCTCACCGCCGCTGGCACCGTCGCATTTCCAATCTCCCGCACCAGGCCGCCCGCCAGCGCCGTCGCCGATCGCACCACGCGCTCCGGCAAAGATAATATGTAAGCTTTCATGGGCGCTCTGAGCTATCCTTGTCGAAACTAACATGCGCACCTCTCTGCCGCTCATGCTTTCCGCTGCCTTTCTGCCGCTACTTCTTGCCCAACCACCAGCCTCAAAACAAGCCGCGCTTCAATCCGACCTCCTGGGCGATATCGACGCTCGCGCCAAACAAACTCAGGTCATGGTCGATCAGGTTTTCAGCTATGGCGAACTCGGTTTTCAGGAGTTCGAAACATCGAAATACCTCACCGGCATTCTGGAACGCGAAGGCTTCAAAATTCAGCGGGGCATCGCCGGAATTCCCACCGCGTGGGTGGCCACGTGGGGCCAGGGCAAGCCCGTCATCTCGCTCGGCTCCGATATCGATTGCATCCCTCAGGCCTCCCAGCGGCCCGGCACGGCCCCGCATACGCCCATGATCGAAGGCGCGCCTGGCCACGGCGAAGGTCACAATTCCGGCGTGCCTCTCAACATCACCGCCGCGCTCGCGGTCAAGAAAATTATGGAGCGCGAACATCTTTCCGGCACGCTCCAACTCTGGCCCGGGGTCGCCGAAGAGCAACTCGGCGCCAAGGCTTATTACGTCAAAGCCGGACTTTTCAAAGATGTCGATATCGTCCTCTTCACCCACGTCGCGGCCAACATGGGCGTCTCTTACGGACCCGGCGCGCAGAACGGCATGGTCTCCGTCGAATACAATTTCAAGGGTGAAAGCGCCCACGCCGCCGGTGCTCCCTGGCGAGGGAAAAGCGCTCTCGACGCCGTTGAGCTGATGGATGTCGGCTGGAACTTTCGCCGCGAACACCTGCGCTTGGCTCAGCGCTCGCATTACGTCATCACCAACGGCGGCGATCAGCCCAACGTGGTGCCGCCCAACGCCACCGTCTGGTATTACTTCCGCGAGGCCGATTACGACCACATCATGAGCCTCTGGCAGATCGGCGACAAGATGGCCCAGGCCGCCACCATGATGACCGATACCACCGTCACCTCGCGCCTGCTTGGCAGCGCCTGGCCGGGGCACTTCAACAAGCCCATCGCTGAAGACATGTACGAAAACATCAAGAAGGTTGGCCTTCCCCAATGGACCGAATCCGAACAGACGCTCGCCAAAACGTTGCAGAAGGAAATCGGCGCGCCCGTCAAAGGGCTCACGGCCAAGATCGATGAATTGCGCGTGCCCAAGCCCGAACTCCCCGAAGACGAAGGCAACGTGGGCCCCACCGGCGGCGGTTCGGACGATATCGGCGATGTCTCCTGGGTGGTCCCCACCGTCACGCTTCGCTATCCCTCGAACATTCCAGGCGGCCCCGGCCACAACTGGGCCAACGCCGTCTCCATGGCCACTTCCATCGCGCACAAAGGCGCGGTCGCCGGTGCCAAGGTGCAGGCGCTCACCATGCTCGATATCCTCACCCATCCCGATCTGGTGCAGAAATCCTGGGAATATTTCCGCAACGTCCAAACCAAAACCACGCAGTACAAATCGTTCATTCGACCGCGGGATAAGCCCGCCATCTGGCTCAATCAGAAGATCATGGACCAGTACCGCACCCGCATGCAGCCGCTCTATTACGATTCCACCAAGTTCGCCACCTACCTTGACCAGATAAAGTAACAGCGTGGCCCGTCTCAGCGCGCAGGACGCCGTACTCATCTTCCTGTTCTCCGCCATCGCCACGCTCAGCCCCACGCGCGACGTTTGGGAGATCGGCATGATCGGCGTTCTGGGCGTGCTGCAACTTGCCGAATCGAAGCTTCCGTGGGTGGAGAGCCTACAGGGGCGCGTGATCTGGATCATGCTGAAGCTCAGCGTCGCGTATCTCCTTATCGGTTACACCGGCGGCGTCGCCTCCAGTTACTACCTCATGCTGTTGCTGCCCATCGTCACAGCCGCAACCTCGCTCGATGTGCTGCCCACGCTGCTCTTCAGCCTCATCGCATGCGGCGCGTATCTCTCCTTCCTGTTCTTCATCGATTGGAACCAGTCTTATATCGAACCCGATCAGGTGCGCGTCATTGCCCTGCGCCTGCTCTTCCTCGCCGTGGCCGGCAATCTTGTCAATGCACTGGCCCGAGCGCTTCGTGAGCAGAATGCGAAGTACCGCGCCGTCGCCGTGCAACTCGCCGAAGCGAATCAGCATCTCAGCGAAGCGGAGGCCGCCATGCGACGCTCTGAACGCCTAGCCGCGCTGGGGCAACTCTCCGCCGGTTTAGCTCACGAAATTCGCAACCCGCTCGGCACCATCAAGGCATCCGCCGAAATGCTCACCAAGCATCTTCCCGGCGATAATCCGCTGGCGCAGGAAATGGCGGGCTTCATCTCGACAGAAGTCGATCGCACCAATTCCCTCGTCACGCGCTTCCTCGATTTCGCCCGCCCGCTCTCACCTCAGCGCGAACCGGCCGATCTAAGCCAGATCATAGACCGCGCCATTGCCGCCGTCGAACGCGAAACCAGCCGAGTCTCCATCTACCGCAATTACTCGCCTGACCTGCCTACGCTTGCGCTCGATCCGAATCTCATGCAGCAGGTCTTCTACAACCTCATCCTCAATGCCGCGCAAGCCAGCCCCGAAGGCGGTACCGTCACCGTAAAATCGAAACGTCTGTCTGACACGGCGGAAATTTCCATCATCGACCGCGGTACCGGAATCGCGCCGGACAATCTCGAAACAATCTTCAACCCGTTCTTCACCACCAAGCCCACTGGGGTAGGTCTCGGCCTTCCCATCGTGCAAAAAATAGTGGATGAACACGGCGGCCGTCTCACCGTCGACAGCGAAGAGGGCCAGGGCAGTACCTTTCGCGTCTACCTCCCAGCTTAAGGTCGCTCTTGACGACGCATTTAACTTAGTATTTACTTAACTCACCAGTTAAATGCCAACCGATTCGCTGAACGCCACCTTCGCCGCCCTGGCAGACCCCACCCGGCGCGCCATTCTCGCCCGCCTCGTTTCGGGCGAATGTTCCGTCGGGGAACTCGCCCAGCCCTTCGACATGAGCATGCCCGCCGTTTCGAAGCACATCCGTGTGCTGGAGCACGCCGGGCTGATCGTTCAACGCCGGGATGCTCAATGGCGGCGCTGTCGAATTGAAGCCGCACCTCTCGAGCAGGTCTTCGAGTGGACCGGACACTATCGTCACCTGTGGGAAGAGCGCCTGGACCGTCTGGAAATTTATCTGCGGCAAATGACAAAGAAAAAAGAGAAGAATGACCGTAAGCAGCGCAAGCGCATATAGCGGAACGCACCTTGTATGCGCGCCGGCAATCTGGAATACGATATGAACCACATGCCACAAATTACCCGGCGCGCGTTCGCCGCTTCTCTCCTTGCCGCCTCCGCCCTCTCCGCCGCCAAACTCACGGCAAAAAACCTGGGCGTTCAGATTTATACCGTTCGCAACATCCTCTCCCCCGACGCCGCCAAAGTGCTGAATGAAATCCACGCCATCGGCTACTCCGAACTCGAAGCCACTGCCGATACCGTTGCCAAAGCCTGGCCCGCCATTCAAAGCAGCGGCCTCAAACTCACCAGTTTGCACCTGAACCCCAAGCCGACCGACGAGCAATTCGCCGATGCCAAAGCCAAGGGCTTCACCTACGCCGTCGTCCCTTACATCCCCCCGGCCATGCGCGGTGGCGTCGACGTCATGAAGAAGCTTGCCGCCAGCCTGCAGGATTCAGGCAAACGCGCGCATGAACATGGGCTCGAACTCTGCTATCACACGCACGCATTCGAATATGAACCCATGGGCGGCACCTCGCCCCTTCAGATCCTCATGGGCGAAACCGACCCCAAGCTGGTCAAGCTGGAACTCGATGTCTTTTGGGCCACTGTCGCCGGTCATAACCCCGTCGCCCTGCTCAAACAGTACTCCGGCCGTGTCCCTCTTCTCCATCTGAAAGACAAAGCCAAAGCCATTCTGCCCGAGCCGCAGTTCAACGAAAAAGTTCCAAACGAACTGTTCAAGGAAGTCGGTTCCGGTTCGCTCGATATCCCCGCGGTGCTGAAAGCCGCCAATACCGCAGGTGTGAAGCACTATTTCGTCGAGCAGGACCAGTCGCCCAACCCTCTGGCCAGCTTGCGCCAAAGCTATACTTACCTAAAAAAACAGCTCTAATCCCCCCATTCACGTCTTTGGTTATCAATCCCATTAAAAATTTGGATTGGCGTTTGTAACGTCGCTTACATACCATCGATAAAACCCACGTTGGTTTCTTTTCGTTTCGCCATGCTTGCGAACCAGGTTGACCCTGTTGTTCCAAAATTCTGGAGGTAACGTTTTGAAATCAACACGCCAGTTTCTCGCCGGTCTCATCCTTTCATGTGCGCCAACCGTCTTCGGTCAGGTAGCCGCCGCGCCTCCCGCTCCAGAGCCGCCGCCAGCTGCGCCTGCTCCCGCTCCATCCAAATGGAGCCCGGATGGTATCGACATTTACCTATATGGTGACGTTTACGGCACCGCCAACACAAACCGTCCGCGCTCCGGTTACAACCAGCTCTATAACTTTGACGATAAGGCGGACAACGTCCACCTCAGCCTGGCAAAGATCAGCCTGGAGAAAGCATCCGGCATCTTCGGTTTCCGCGCCGATGTTGGCGTCGGCCGCACTCTCGATATCGTCAGCGGTGCCGATGACGGGCCTCAGCACTTTAAATACGCCGAACAGCTCTTCCTGGAATTTCGCCCCAAAAAAGCTCACGGCCTGCAGATTGATTTCGGTAAGTTCGTCACCAGCGCCGGCGCTGAAGTAATCGAATCCGGTTCCAACTGGAATTACTCCCGTTCTCTGCTCTTCGTCCTCGCCATCCCCTACTATCATTTCGGCGCGCGCGCCACCCTTCCCTTGAACAAGGCCTTCACCGCCGGCGTCCAAGTGGTGAACGGATGGAACAGTCTCGGAACCAACAACAAGTTTCAAACCGTCGGCATCGTCGGCAACTTCACGTTCAAGAAAGGGACCTGGGCCAACGTCTTCTATACTGGCCCGCAGGATGAAGGCGGCGTCAGCGCATACCGGCAGGTCTACGATTCCGTCCTCACCATCAACCCCACGTCCAAAGGTTCCTTCTACATCAACTTCGATTACGGCTCCGATAAACAGCCCCACGCCAGCCGCCAGAAATGGACCGGCGTCGCTGTGGCGGGCAAGTACCAGTTCAACAACCGCTTTGCCTTCTCGCCGCGCGTTGAATTCTACGACGATATCGACGGCTTCTCCACGGGCGTCTCCCAGAACCTCACCGAAGTAACGCTCACCGGTGAAATGAAGATCCACGATGGTCTGATTGCCCGCGCGGAATACCGCAACGATCATGCCGATCATCCTTACTTCGATCGCCGTTCGCAAACCACTCTTGCGAAAAATCAAAACGTATTCGCGCTCGGCATCATTGCGTCTTTCGGGCCCAAGAAGTAGGCTGTCATTCTTTCCCGTCAACACTCCAACAAGGAAATCAGATGAAAAAAATCGAAGCGATTATCCAGCCGTTTCAACTGGACGTAGTCAAAGATGCCTTGATCGCCATCGGCATCGATGGCATGACCGTATCGGAAGTTCGGGGTCATGGCCGGCAGAAAGGGCACAAGGAAGTTTACCGGGGGCAGGAATACACAGTGGATCTGCTTCCCAAGGTCAAGCTGGAAATTGCCGTCACCAACGCGCGGTTCGAAGAAGTAATTGCCACACTCGAATCCGCCGCCCGCACCGGCAAAATCGGCGATGGAAAAATTTTCGTATCGGAACTCTCAGAGGTAGTACGCATCCGCAACGGCGACCGCGGGGAATCCGCGCTGTAACCCAAGCTCACTTTCAAACAGGACACACTAAATATGAACAGCAAATTCGCTCAGAAATTTTCTCGATTGCAGTCCCGTTTGCGTGAGCCTCAATGGCGGCGTTACGGAATGTTGCTACTGGCAGGCAAGCTGGTGGGCGTGGGCCTGGTCATTCTTCTGTCCATGTTTATCAACCCCGGTCTGCTGGGCTCCCATGCCTTCGCGGCCGACCCGGTCTTGAAGGCCAACGATATCGTAAACCCCATCAACACCATGTGGACCCTGGTGGCCGCCTTCCTGGTTTTCGGTATGCAGGTGGGCTTCACCATGTTGGAAGCCGGCTTTTGCCGCTCCCGCGAAACAATCAACGTCCTCATGGAATGTATCGTCGATACCTGCCTTTGCGGCCTGCTCTTTTATGCCATCGGCTTCGCCTTCATGTTCAGCCACGGCAACGGCTTCATCGGCTTAAACTGGTTCCTGCTGAACGGCGCGCCCGCAACTTATGAAACCACCGGCGTCGCTTTCCTGGCCTTCTGGCTCTTCCAGTTCGCCTTCGCCGATACCTGCTCCACCATCACCTCAGGAGCCATGATCGGCCGCACCGGCTTCGTCGGCGACCTGGTCTATAGCGTCGCCGTCTCCGGCTTCATCTATCCCATCATCGGCCACTGGGCCTGGGGTCCCGATGGCTTCCTCGCCACCATGGGCAGCGCCGGCAACTTCCTCCCCTGGGTGGGAACCAGCTTCCATGATTTCGCCGGTTCCACGGTCGTTCACACCATCGGCGGCTTCGTCGCTCTCGCCGGTGCCATCGTCCTCGG
>JBBROT010000150.1:0-7942 GCA_038229155.1 Bryobacterales bacterium
AGCGAAGCCTTCATGCCTTCTGTGCCCATGGTGATGCCGTCGCTGATGGCGATGGTGTTGAATTCCATGGGGGTGCCGCCGGCTGCGCGGATGCCTTCCTTGACGTAGACAGCCAGGTCCCGCAATTTGTAATTGCAGTTCATGGTCTCGGTCCAGGTGTTGGCGATGCCGATGATCGGCTTGCGGAGGTCTTCATCCGTGAAGCCGATGGCTTTGTACATGGAACGGGCGGGCGCGCGGTCGCGGCCCTGCGTGATGGTATGGCTGTGCAATTTCATGCGAACTTTTCAGTGTACTTCAGGCGGGGGAACGGGGTAGGTATTCGGGATTGTGCCCAGGCCGTAATACTGCTGCTCCAGTTGGCCGCCTTTGACGGTGACGATGCGGAAGCCGGAAGGGTCCGGGCCGATGGGCATCCCGATGGGGCCGGTAGTGATCATGGCCAGATTGTCCGCGCCTGAGCCAAGCGCGTTGCGGTGATAGTGCCCCGCGAAGATGTACTTCACTCCGGCTTCCGCGAACAGTTTCAGATACTTGGCGCGGATGGGCTTGGTGATATTGAAGTATTGATCGGGCTCGTCGGGGGTGGCGAGGAACCAGGGGATGTGCTGAAAAATCACGACGGCAAGGCCGGTGTTTTTCGCCTTGGCCAACTCCGCGCGCAGCCAGGCCTCCTGCTTTGCCGCTTCATCGGACACTTTTGAGGGAAAGGCGATCACACTCGAATCGAGCACGATGCCGTAGAGCCCCTTCGCTTGGAAGCTGAACCAATCGGGTCCGTAATTTTGACGAAACGAAGCCAAACTTTCTGGAGTGGGTTCGTTTCCGACGTCGTGATTGCCCGCCACGCTGTAGAGTTTGATGGCGGGTTTGAGCTTCGCGGCGATGCGGTGGTATTCGGCAATTTGACTCTTATCGCCGGCCTTGTTGGTCAAATCGCCGCAAAGCACGGCGAACATGGGGTTTAGCCGGTTCACGTTGGCGATAAAGAACTCGAAATTGGCGGTTTCCTGAGCGAAGTTCGCATCTTTGGTGAACATGCCGAACTGCGGGTCGGAGCCTTGGATGAAAAAACCGGTGCTTTGTCCGGTGACCGCGGTCACAAGGCAGAAGAGCAGAGCGCAGGTTCTAATGAGCACGGGTCAATCCTAGCGCACGAATGCGCTTGTGCAAATTTGTGCGTTCGATGCCCAAAACGCGGGCGGCGGCGGAGACATTCCAGCCCGCCGAATCGAGCGCGCGCAGCAGGTGATCGCGTTCGGCCCCTTCGCGGGCTTCCTGCACGGTGGAGCGGGGGCCGGTTTCGCGCTGCAGCCGGATCTCCACGGGAATGGAGGCGGCGGGGATCTGTTCGCCCGGCGTCAGGATCGCCATGCGTTCGACAACGTTCCGCAATTCGCGCGCGTTGCCGGGCCAGTTATAGCCTTCCAGCAATTCGAACACTTCATCATCCATGTGCTTGGGACGAAAATTGTTGCGCGAACAGAATTCTTCCAAGAAATAGAGCCCCAGCGCGCGCACATCCTGGGGACGCTCACGGAGCGGCGGCACCTGGATGGGGACCACGCTGACGCGATAGTAAAGATCCTCGCGAAACTTGCCCTGTGCCACCATGGCCTGCAAATCGCGGTTGGTTGCTGAAATCACACGGACGGAAACGCGGATGATTTGTTCCCCGCCCACGCGGTGAAATTCGCCCTCCTGCAATACGCGCAAGAGCTTGGCCTGCGAGCCCGCATGCAGATCGCCCACTTCGTCCAAAAAGAGCGTGCCGCCATCGGCCAGTTCGAACTTACCGCGGCGGGCGGCTGTTGCGCCGGTGAAGGCTCCTTTTTCGTGGCCGAACAGCTCGCTTTCGATCAACTCAGTGGGGATGGCCGCACAGTTCACCTTCACAAACGGCCCGGCTTTGAAGGGACTCAGTTCATGCAGATGCGCCGCAAGCAATTCCTTACCGGTGCCGGATTCGCCCACCAGCAGGACGCGCGCGTCCGATTTCGCGGCCATGGTGGCTTGGGTGACGGCGCGTTCGAAAGCCGGACTGGAACCGATCATCCGAGGCCCAGGGCCGACAATCTCGCGCAGCTTTTCATTCTCCTGACGAAGACTCGCCTGGGAAAACGCGTTCTTGATTGCCACCAGAACCCGGTCGCGGCTCAATGGTTTTTCGAGGAAATCGAACGCCCCCGCACGGATGGCTTCCACCGCGTCCGCAATAGTGGCGTGCCCGGAAATCATGATCACGGGCGAACGGACTTCCTGCTGTTGCAGTGAGCGCAGCAGATCGATCCCATTGCCATCGGGCAGGCGCACGTCGAAAAGAAAGACGTCGATGCGCTGGGGCTCGGGGAACTTGCGGAAATCGGCGACGGAACGGAAGACATTCACGGCGTAGCCTTCCCGCTCCAGAATCAGCCGCAGGGAGCGTCCGATATTCTCCTCGTCATCCACGATCAGGATGCGTTTAGTGATCATGCGCCACCGGCAGCACGACGCGAAAGCCGGCCCCGCCCAATTCACCACTTACCAGAACTATGTCACCGCCTAAAATCAGAGCGCTCTTGCGTGCGATGGAGAGACCCAGGCCCATACCCCTTTTTTTGAATGAAATTGTCGGTTGGAATAGCGAATTGCGCGCCTGTTCGCTCAGGCCGGGGCCGGAATCGTGAACCTCAATCAGCACCCGCTCCTGGGAACTGGAGGTGGATGCCAGAATCTGGCCGCCGGAACCGGCCGCTTCCGCCGCGTTTTCCAGAAGGTTCACCAGAATTCCTTTTACCAGGTCCTGATCCGCCAGGGCGCTGGGCACGGCTTCTGAAAGCCGCACTGCATAACTAACTTCCGGATGGGCGCATTTCAGGAAGGCTATTCGCTCTTCGACCACCTGGTTGACGTCGATGCCCTCCGCGAAAACGTCGGGCTCAGCGGAGAATTCCGAAAAGGCCCGCACCCGGCGTTCGAGCGATTCCACCTCATCCACCACGATACTGGCAGCCTGTTCCAGGAATCCGCGATCACTCTCCGAATGCCTGGCTACCATTTCTTCCACGGTCAGGCGAATGGGCGTTAGGGAGTTTTTCACCTCGTGCGCCATCTTCCGGGCCAGCACTTGCCAGCTAGCCAATTGCGTGAGGTAAACCAGGCGGTCGCGGCTGAATTGGAGTTGCCCAGCGGTTTCGTTGAACGCGCTGGTTGCTAGGGCGACCTCATCCTGCCGCCCCAACTGCGATTGAACGGCGAGGCGCGCGGAAAAGTTCCCCTTCGCCAATTCGCTTAGCCCGGCGGTGAGCTGCTGGATGGGGCGGCTGATGCGTTTTGCAAAGAAGATCAGAACCAGTAGTGACGCCAGCCAAATGGCCACCGTCAAGATGACGTAGGTGTAGTTGAAGCCCCGGCGCAGGTTGCGGGCGCGATTGTCTGCGATGGTCTGACGGGCCGACCGGTACTGTTCGGTGACAACGGCCATTTCGAGGCCGAGCGGCCTCAAATAAATCGCCAGTCCATCGGGTTCGCGAACCGCGTATTCCAACCGGTCCTGCCGCGCGCCTTCCAGACGAAAACGCTCCTGCTCACCGGAGGCCCAGAATTCCTTTTGCGCTTCCGTCCAATTCTTGCGCGGCGGTCGCAGGGCTTGAACCCTGCCATTCATGGCATCGTCTTTTAACTGCTGGCGAGCGGCTTGATAGTATTCGCGGCCCGTGTTTTCCAGAGCGCGCGAGAGGCGATCTAATTCCTGCGTGGAGGAGTAGCTCAAGCTTCGCTCCAGCAGCGATGTGGTGATCCAGAGCGTGACCAACAGCGGCGCCAGGGTGGCCGCAAGAAACACCAGCACCAGTTTGTTGCGAAGTGTGGTCATGACGAACTCCTCCGCAGATCGGCCAGATGCAGGGGACCGGCATCGAGTTGCCAACGCTGCTGCTGCGCGCGGGCGGGACGGCTAAAGATCTCAATCAGCCGCGTGAGGTTGATACCGGGTTCGCCGATGATCTGGTTGCCTTCGCGCCCGTCCTCTATTCTCAGTTCCAGGCGAATCCAGAATTGCCGGCCGGAAGGGAGCACGGAGGTATCCACAGTGAGATGGTCCAGACACCAGGTTTCCGCGGCCTCCGGCGAGAGGTGCGAGGCGCTGCGCGTAGCGGTTTCCTGATGCGTGGCGGCGAAGCGGCTTACGGAAAAGCGCTCTTCCCAGATGTCGTAGCTGAGCGCGAATCGCGCGACGGCGCGCGTGGCCATGGTGACGTTCGCGTCGAGCGAGAGCGTGAGCTGGCCCAGGATCGCGACGGTCGCGCCGTCTTTCAAACGCTCCAGAGGCTTGCCTTTCAAAAAGTGCAAACCTGGTGCGAAAACGTGGAGAACATTGGCTGAATCCAGCCGAGCGGAGAGATCCTGGGCGCTCAGCGCAACCGTGAACGGCGCGCTGCAACCAGCCAGCAAGAAGAGTCTCCGCGTCAAGCGCAGCATTAATAGTTCATGCCAACCATCAGTATTGGATCGACGCGGCCCTGCCGGACGGGGAAGGCGATGGCCAGTGAGAAGATGCTTTGGCGGATTCCGACGCCTACCGAGTGCTTCAGCGTTGGCACTTTGCCCCGGCTCCAAAGCGAACCGGTGTCGTAGAAAACGTTCGCCATCCGGTAGCGGTACTCCAAGGAGTTGTGCAGCAGGCGGTTGCCTCCCAGCGGATCGATTTCGTAGCGGTTCCAGCCGCGCAGCAAAGAACTGGTGCCCAGCACGAATCGCTCAAAGAGCGGCGCGCGGCCGGAGATGTACCCAGCCGTCATCTGTTCGGAAAGCGAGTGGTGCCCGCGAGTGAAGATGTAGCCAGCGGTCCAGTGATGGCGGGTATAGAGGTAATCGCTGCCGAGAGCGCGGTTGGCGACGCGGATGCTGTAAGCGGCATCGGCGGTGCTCCCGCCGCCGTTCTCGTCGGCGAAGCGCTGATGATACTGCAGCCCAGCGGCAAAGGCGTTTGCACCTTCGGTTTGAAGATAAGGCAGAGTCTCCTGCAGGCGTTCGAAACTAAGGCCGGCGGTGACGACGAGCGAAGGCTCAATGGCATAGGCGAGAGAAGGCTGAAAGTTGCGCCGGGCGCGATAGAGTTCGGGAGCATCGGTGCGAAGGGCCGGACTGAGCACAGTGGGGTCGCTGAGGGCTTCGGTGGTGGCGCGGTTCCACTGCTGGTGATAATCCTCAAAAGCGAACCGGAAGCGGAGGCGGTCCGTGCCGACATGGAGATTCTCATAGGCCGCCTGGATGCCGGTGAAGCGTTCGGTCAGCTCATCGCCGTCGCTGACCAAGCCGAAGATGAAGCCGTGGTTCCGCGCGACGGTGGTGGAGGCCAGCATCTGCGCGCTCCAGCCTTGTTTCGAGTGATACAGAAATTTCGGGACCGAAAGATCGAGCGCCACGGAACGACGCTCCACTTCGAGGATCACCTTGACCATTTCCGGGGACGAGCCGCGAGCCAGGTGCTGGGTGACGTTCTTGGCGTGAAGGTCTTTGCGAAGAGAATGGACCAAGTCATCGAGCGCTTCGGTATCGTAAGCGCTGCCGACCAGCTTTTGGAGTTTGAAGCGAAGGGAATCGTTGAGCTTAGAGGCGGGGAAACCATTGACCTGCACTTGCTCAATGATGTAGCGGGAATTTACGTTGACGGAGGAGGCGAGGCGGCTAGCGGGCTGCTGGGGTGTGCCGGCGCTGAGCCGAAAGGCGTAAAACAGAAGAAATGCCCGGGCAAGCAACCGATGCCGATTGGAAATCATAGAGCCTTTCCGGCAATGGGCATGCCAGTGAGGGAATACTTAGCGATATCGTCAAAAACCGGGGCGATTTTGCGTGCCCGGCGTTCACACCAGTGAAAACGTCCACCGGTGCGAATGCAAAAAAAGTACAAAGGGTTGGAACCGGCCAACCCCTTATAGCGCTTTAGCGAGCTCCGTTGCGAAGGCGCTCTTCGGTTCACTATCCCGTTCGCGCTTACCGCCACGTGTTCTGCGGGCATTGCCGCCGCCGTGATTTATTCCGGCTCCTACTCCTACGCCGACGCGCGATTCACGCGAAGCGGGAGCTGAAGTGCCGTTTACAGGTTGTCCTTTGCCCTTGGACGGCTGAGCAGGGTTCGCGCGCAACAGCTTATCTTCAAGCGGTGCTCGATCGAACCGGCGAATAATCGCCTGCATCTCGTCTGCCGTGGGCGCTTCCACAAACGCAAATCCCTTGGATTCCTGCGTTTCATGGTTGCGGATGACTTTTACCGAATCCGCTACCAGGTCTTCCGCGGAAAGCCATTGCTTAATCTCGTCCGCGGTAACCCAGGTCGGTAGATTACCCAAAAATACAGTAAAGCTCATTCAGTGGTTGTGTTAACTCCGTTGGGGGGTGTGAGGCAGTTCAAAAGGAAGGAGCCAGTTTAGTGCCTGTCAGATAGTAGCAGACGCGAGTGCAAGTTTGCAAACGCACGTGTTTTGCAATTTAAGCCCTTGGCTTTAGATTTGGTCCAGAGACAAGTTCCCGAGCAGCTCAGGGCACTAATGGGGTGATGAACTTATTTCAGGGACGGCAAATGGACCGAGAGGCCGGAATTCGGGCCAGGCGGCAAACCTAGAGCGGTGTCGATACCAGGACGAGAACGGAGGTCCCGAAGCAATGCATCCGCCGACACGCTGGCTCCAATTTTCTGCTGTGACTCCGGGCGCGGATTTTCTACAGCTTTTGCTCGATAAACAATGACCTCTGAAACACCGTCCTCCTTCGCCCGGACACAGAGAGCACGAATATAGAAGCGATTAAATTCACCCTCCGCCAGCATTTCGTGAGCATTAAAACGCATGACGGGCGGCTTAGAAAACAAACCTGATGGTAGTCTTCGCGGCTTCTCGAATGGATTGAGGCGACTGAGAATCGTCCCGGCTAAAGATACGTCATTTCCATCTCTGGCTGCGTCTTTAAGAAGACCCGGGTAAACGCTCCGGCCTTCGTCATTCAGGTTATCGCTTAGGTAGAGTGTCCCGGCGGCGATATCGAGCTCGATTTCATCGAGCATGACGGTTCTGGTCCTCTTATCGAGATTCTGTAGGTCAGTCCCATTTGTAAGTCTTTCACATATAAAACTATCACCAGGTTCCCGTGCTGCTGTGAAGCGCATGATAAAAATGATTACCAATCGGCTGGATGTCGCCAAGCGCCGCAAGACCGCGCGACTAGCACCAGCGGAGAAAGCCGTCGGCAGCCCGCGTGCAGGCGGCCCGGGTATTCGGATTGCGGATATTGGCGGTGAAGAATTCGAGAAAAGCAGGTCCTGGTGCGCTCGCCGGTAGCGATGACGGCAGGCAGCAGGGGCGATACCGGGTGCCGGACAAAAAGTTCTTCGGATCTCATCGCGCGGCCTCGGAGGGAGAGAGCCGGGATCGACCACCGTGATGAGCTCGCGGTAACGCGCGAAGTCCGCCCCGTTCAGCGTGAGAAGGTTCTGGATCCCGCCTGCGAGCATCGCAGCGACCAGACGCGCACCGTGTACCTGGACGCCCGATACCTTATATTTAAGGACAAGTTCGCGCCAGCGGTCAAAAGACCGCCGCGCTGTCGGAAGCGAGCGACATGCTTTCGAACCTGCCGATTTCCTGAATGGCCGTTTCGCCCGCCAAGCCGAAACCGTTGCTTGCCGCCGGGCGCGTCCACACGCTCCAGAAATCCGCAACGTTCTGGTGCGTGTAGTAAAGCGCAGCATCCTCACTAAGTCCCTTGTTCCAGCCGCCGGACGGCGGCCAGTTTAAACTCCTTCGTGAACGGCCTGCGTGACAACCCCCATGACTCAATTCTCCGTTCGATGGATTTTGAGTCTTAACCAAGGGACGGCGGGTTCGCCGTCAGTGCTTACAGAAACACGGCGTGGTATGAGAGGCTGAACGAAGGACGCGACCTGGCAGTTGCAGCCGACAAAAAT
>JBBROT010000151.1:0-7922 GCA_038229155.1 Bryobacterales bacterium
GTAAATGGCATCGCGCAGCGCGTGCCTGCCGGGCACAAGTTTCCGCCATTCGCCTGAAATGATGGTGTACGCGATATAGGCGATCCCGTTCAGAATGAACGCCCACATCACCACGAAGTGCCATGCCATGCCCTGGGCCAGCTTGTGGTCCGTGTGGGTCAGGCTGTAAAAACTATCCGGAAAGAAATGCAACAGCGTAAGGTCGCCCCAACCGATGCGGTACACATCGTTGGCCCAATAGATCCACAGGCCGGTCCAAATCATGATGGCCAGCAGCGGGAAGTTGATCCAGTGGAACCACCGGATGGCGCGAAGGTGTTTGAGCGCGATCTGCTTCATTACGGGGATGGATGTTCGCAGCGGCCGGTTTCTTCCACTATTTTCAACCTACCAGCCGCAAGGCGCGTTGCAACTCAGCCACGCTCCAGGCCTGCGCGATAGTACCGCGGGCACGGTGAGGCTCGTCGCCATCGAAAATTTCAGGCAAATTTTGAACGCCGGGACCATCCCGGTATTCCACCAGCGGCCGCAGCCATCCGCGCGCCTGCTCACGCGCTTCCTCAGAATGGCCGTGTGCATCCAGGTAAGCCGACACGAACGTTCCCATCAGCCATGGCCAGACGGTGCCCTGATGATAGGAGGCATCGCGGCTGGCGGAATCGCCTTCATAACGGCCCCGGTAGCGAGGGTCCTCCGGCGCAAGCGTGCGTAGCCCGTATGGCGTCAGAAGCTTGCGCTCCACGGAGTCCAGTATCGCCCGCGCTTTCACGGCGTCGTTCAGGATTTTGTGTTTTAATCCGATGGCGAAAATCTGATTCGGCCTGAGCGAGGCGTCGATGGTTCCATCGGAGCAGACAACGTCGTTGAGGAAGTTGGTATCCGGGTTCCAGAACAGAGCTGTGAAGTTTTGCTTGGCGCGCTGTGCAATTTCGGCGTACGGCCCTTCCGGAGCCAGGTCCTCCATGATGCACAACGCGTTGTACCAGAGTGCCTGGATCTCTACGGGCTTGCCGGCGCGCGGAGTGATTTCGCGTCCGTTCACGCGGGCATCCATCCAGGTAAGTTGCGTGCCATGCTCGCCGGCGTGAAGCAATCCGTCGGGCGTTGCGTAAATGCCGAAACGCGTTCCCCGCAGGTGATACTCCACGATGCTCTCCATGGTGGGGAAGAGATGTTCCAGCACGAACTTGCGTTCGCCTTGCGCCAGCAGCACGGCCCGTATCGCTTCGAAGAACCACAGCGTTCCATCGGCGTTGTTATATTCAGGTTCCGCGCCGCGATCGGGAAAACGGTTGGGCAACATGCCTTCGCTTGCCACGGATGCGAACTGAAGCAGAATTTCGCACGCTGCTTCACGGTGGGCCATGCCACTGAACAGGCCGGGCAGCGAAATCATGGTGTCGCGGCCCCAATCTGCAAACCAGTGGTAGCCCGCGATCAGAGACTTGCCATTACCGCGCTTCACCAGGTAGCGGTCCGTCTGAGCGGAGGGCAGCAGCTTGCGGCGATCGCGTTCGGTATTGCGAAGGTCCGCCGCATCCGCCGCATCGCGCGGCTCAAGCGACGCGATGACAGTGGCTTGAATTCTGCGCGAAAGATCGAAGTGCAGCGTGAAGGGCTGGTACAGGTCTTCTTCGAAATCGAGGCCACGCTCCCGCTCGCGCTCATACACAAAATTGCGGTACCAGTCCCCCGATGGTTCGCACGATTCGGCATCGTGAGCGAAGTGAAGCGGCGGCAGATCGCGATACGGCTGAATGCTCGCGCGGCCAACCTCGCGCGCTACGTAACCGTCCAAGCTGTCATTCGCGTGCGTGAGTTGGTGGAAGTCGCGAAATGCAATTAGCGGGCGAACGTGCAGAGCGCAATGGTGGCGGGCGGCCTCGCCCTGCGCCCGCAGTAAGTATCGAACCACCACCGTGCTTTCGCCATGCACCAGGAACACGGTCTTGTTCAGTTCGATGTCTTCAATCTGCCATGAGAACACCGGAAACGGATCCTGCCGAAACGAACTCTGCAACAAATAACCGGCGGGATGCACGGCGCCCGGATAGGTATTCGTGGCCAGTTCAAAGGCGCGGCCATTCAGTACGAATGTCTCTTCCAGTTTAGACAGCAGCACGTAGCGAGACGTGGGCGGATTCAGCGCGGCGGTCAACAGGCCGTGATAGCGGCGCGTGTTCAATCCGCATATTGTGGAACTGGCGAAGCCGCCCAGGCCGTTCGTCTCCAGCCACTCGCGTTCGCGGGCGATGGCGAAATTCTGGCACTCCTCCGCGCCGAAGAATGTCACTTGGCATCCTTGCCGGGAAGGTCGGCCGGATTCTCCTGCACGCGGTCGCGATAGCGCCCCTTCAGCCCGGAACCGAGCGAGACGGCACCTTCCCCGAAGCGGTCGCGCAGGCGGTCGGCGGCACCTAGCGCCTGCTTCCAGCGTTGGTCGCGGCCATCGTCCAGCAGCGAGGGCCCAGCCTCTTCCTTATCGAACTGCGAAGCTTGCACACCCAGCAGACGCACCGCGATTCCGGGCTTCCAATTGGCGCGGAACAGCAGCCGTGCGGCTTCAATCAGGTCGATATCGAGCTGCGTGGCGCGCGGCAAAGTGTGCGCGCGCGTGATGGTGGTGAAATCTGACCAGCGCAGTTTCACCTGCACCGTGCGCGTCCAGAGCGAATGCTCACGCAAGCGCCGGGCCACGCGTTCGGCCAGGTGAGCGAGCGTCGATTCCAACTGATCGGCATCGGCCGTATCGATGGAAAACGTATGCTCATGGCTCACCGATTTCGGGTCTGCATGTTCGCCGATGGCGGTATCGAACCAGCCCCCCGCATCGATACCGCGCGCCTTGCCGGCCATCGCGAGGCCCCACGCGCCGAAGCGCGATTCCAGCACACCATCTTCCAGCTTGGCCATATCGCCCACCTTGCGGATGCCCAGCCGGTGCAGATTTTGCTCGGTGACTTTCCCGACGCCGGGAATCTTTCGAACATCGAGCGGCGCGAGAAACGCGGCCTCACAACCAGGCAGCACCCAGAGCACACCATTTGGTTTCGCTTGATCGGAAGAAACTTTTGAAACCAGGCGCGATGCTGAAATTCCCACGGAGCAATTCAGCGCCGTTGCCTTATGAATGGCTTCGTGCAGCAAGTGCGCGGCACGCAGGGGTGGACCGTGGAGGCGCTCCGTGCCCGTCATATCCAGATACGCTTCGTCGATGGAGGCCATGCTCACCAGCGGCGTGAAGCTGTTCAGCACGTCGAACACACGGCGGGAATATTCGTTATACCGTTCCATGTGGCCTTCCACAAAGATCGCCTGCGGGCAGAGTTGATACGCGCGCCGGAGCGGCATGGCGGAGTGCACGCCGAATTTTCGCGCCGCATAGGAGGCAGCAGAGACCACGCCGCGCTCATCGGATTTTCCGCCCACCACCACGGGTTTGCCTTTCAGCGAAGGGTCGTACAACTCTTCCACGGAGACGAAGAAAGCGTCCATGTCCAGGTGGAAAATCGTGCGCATGTGTCCTAGCTTGCTCTTTCGGAGACTAGCACGCGGGGGATACCGGCCAAGTCCGGAATCACGGTGGACTCACGCCATCCGGGTCCCAATAAGGCGCGGACGCCCGCGAGCGAATCGAAGCCAAGTTCGAGCACCAAAGAGCCGCCGGGCAGCAGTACGCGGCCCGCTTCCGGTATCAGGCGGCGGTACACGTCCAGACCATCAACGCCCGCGAACAGCGCACCGCGCGGCTCCCATTCCAGCACCTCGCGTTGCGTGATGCCGCCCTCGCGCACGTAAGGCGGGTTCGAAACCACCAGGTTGACGGAGTTCGATTCGGTGGCCGACAGCAGATCGCAAAGTATCAGCGAAACACTGGTGCCAAGCTCTTCCGCATTACCGCGCGCAATAGATAAAGCGCGTTCCGAAAGGTCGGTCGCGAAAACCTGCGCACCCGTTTCAAGCGCCAGCGTGATCGCGATGGCGCCGCTGCCCGTGCCCACATCCACCACCCTGCCCCGGCACAACGGGAGCGCCGCCTCCACCACATGTTCCGTTTCAGGCCGCGGGATCAGCACATCGGTCGTCACACGAAACGCGCGGCCATAAAATTCTTGCTCACCGGTGATGTATTGGGTCGGTTTGCCCTGCAAACGCTGGTGAAGGTAGCGCCCGTAGTGGATCCATTCGAGTTCCGTCAATGGCCGCTCGGGGTACGCAAAGAGATACGGCCTCTCCCGGTGAATTGCATGGCACAGCAGCACTTCCGCCGTCAGGCGCGGAACAGCAATTCCGGCTTGATGAAACAGTTCAGTCCCTTGCCGGAGCGCCGCGCCGATATTGAGAAAACTCACTTGCCTGGGTTAAGCGGACTGGCCTTCGTGCTTCAACTTTTGCGTGGTGTAGAAGGCGGTCAGCGCCTCCACAATCTGTTCCAGCCGCCCGTCCATCACTTGGTCCAATTGATGAAGCGTCAGGCCGATGCGGTGGTCCGTCATGCGGTTTTGCGGAAAATTGTACGTGCGGATCTTTTCGCTGCGATCGCCCGTGCCCACCATGCTGCGCCGCTCCGCGCCCACTTCCGCCTGCTGCTTTTCCAGTTCAATTTCATACAAGCGCGAGCGCAGCACGCGCATGGCTTTCGCGCGATTCTTAATCTGGCTCTTTTCGTCCTGGCAGGAAACAATGGTGCCCGTGGGCAGATGCGTCAAGCGAATCGCTGAGTAGGTAGTATTGACCGATTGTCCGCCCGGGCCGGATGAACAGAACGTATCCACGCGGATGTCTTTATCTTCAATCTTCAGTTCCACTTCATCGGCCTCGGGCAGCACCGCAACCGTGATGGCCGAAGTGTGTACGCGGCCCTGCGTTTCCGTCACCGGAACACGCTGCACGCGATGCACGCCGCTTTCATATTTCAACTTGCTGAACACCTTCACGCCGCTGATCAGCGCGATCACTTCCTTCACGCCGCCCACGGAAGATTCACTCTCCGAGGAGACCTCAATCTTCCACTTTTGCGATTCCGCGTAACGGCTGTACATGCGGAAAATTTCCGCCGCGAAAAGGGTGGCTTCATCGCCGCCAGTGGCCGCGCGGATTTCCAGCACCACATTCTTTTCATCCAGCGGATCTTTCGGCAGCATCAGCACCTTCAGCTCCGCTTCCACGCGCTCGATCTCCGGCCCCAGGCGCGCGAATTCATCCTGCGCCATCTGCTTCAGTTCAGCGTCGGGCTCCGTCAGCATGGATTTCGCCTGGGCCATATCGTCATCCAGGCGCTTCCATTCGCGATACTTGCCGACAATTTCTTCCAGATCGCTACGGGCCTTCGCGGCCTTGCGATACAGATCGCCATCGTTGAGCACGACGGGGTCTGAGAGTTGTTGAGTTAAATCGTCGAAGCGCTTTTCCGATTCGGCGAGACGCTGTGCAAATTGCATTTCAGATTACGCGATCACCAGTTCGCCGCCCTGCTTGGCTTCAAGCGACATGGCGCGATCGAGAGCGGCAATCGCCACCTCGGCCTGGCCGTCGGAAGGCGGCTTGGTGGTAATGCGCTGCAGCCACAAACCGGGAGCGGTGATCCATGCCAGCGCGGACCCTTGCCGTTTCGCGGCGAAACGAATCAGTTCATAGCTGACGCCGGTGATAAAAGGAAGCAGCACGATGCGTGAAGCCAGCTTCGGCCAGAAGCCATCGAACGGAACCAGCATGTACGTCAGCATGGAAATCACCATCACCACCAACAGGAAACTGGTGCCGCAGCGCGGATGCCAGGTGACGAAAGACTGCGCATTTTCCACATTCACCGGCTTGCCGGATTCATAGTTGAAGACAACTTTATGTTCAGCCCCGTGGTATTCGAAGACGCGGCGAATATCCTTCGCGCGTGAAACCAGGCCCAAAAAGGCCAGGAAAATCGCCAGACGAATCACTCCATCCAGCGCATTGAAAGCGATGCGACCGTTCAGCACCGCGAACTTGTGGCTCAACTGGGTCACCAGAAACAGCGGCACCAGCTTATACATCACTATAAAAAACACCAGCGAAAACGCCAGATTCAGCGCCAGCGCCATGCTCGAAACTTCTTTCGGCTTCTCTTCCGTGTCGCCCGCCAGCGCGGCATTGGCGGAGAAGCGAAGCGCTTTCAACCCCAGCGACATGGCCTGCCCCAGAGTTCCAATGCCGCGAAGAATCGGCAACTTCCAGATAGGATTCTTCTCCGAAAGCCGCTGCACGGGCATCTCATCCGTCACAATTTCGCCATTGGCCTTGCGAACCGCAACGCAATAGCTGTGGGGCGCGCGCATCATCACGCCCTCCATCACAGCCTGTCCCCCCACAAGCGTTTCTTCGCCGCTTTCGAGTATCGGGAGCATTTGAATATGAGTAAAAAGACGCAGGAAGATACGGGCGGACACAGATACCTCTACTTGATTATACGTGGGCCAGCCTGCAGACGGTTCCAAACGGATTCATCGTGCTTTGCCGGGCCGCAGCACTCCCGTGTTCAACCCCAACATATTCAGGCCACCGAAATAACGCGCGTGCTCAATTTTCATGCAGCGGTCCATCACCACTTCAAGGCCCGCATCGCGCGCCCGTTGCGCCGCCTCCAGGTTCACAATTCCCAACTGCATCCACACCGCCTTGGCATGGATCGCGATGGCCTCCGCCACAATCGCCGGGACCGCCCCCGGATCGCGAAATATGTCCACAATATCCACGGGCCCCGGAATCGCGGTGAGTGAAGCGTAGCTCTCCACGCCCAGGATGGTTTTCTCGCGCGGATTTACCGGAATCACTTCATATCCACGGCTGCGCAGATAGATCGCAACAAAATGGCTGGGCCGCGCGGGGTTGCCGGAAAGCCCCACAATGGCCACCCGCTTCCCCAGCGACAGAATGCGGATGCGGTCCGCCGACGTGGTGGCAAACGGCCCGCCGTTTACAGAGGAACGGCTGCTGACGCCATCGCTCATGCTTGCGATGCGGTCAGCGCCTGGTCCAGATCCCACAGGATGTCTTCGATGTCTTCAAGCCCCACCGAAAGGCGCACCATATCATCCGTGATGCCGCCCAGAATGCGGTCTTCCGCGCCCAACTGCTGGTGCGTGGTGGACGCCGGATGAATCACCAGGCTCTTGGCATCGCCCACGTTCGCCAGATGCGAAAACAATTGCAGGTTTTCAATAAACTTCTTGCCCGCCGCCATGCCGCCCTCGATTCCGAACGTCATGATGGCACCCGCGCCCAGCGGCATATACTTCTGCCCCAGCGCATAATACGGGCTGCTCTTCAGCCCCGGATAGTTTACCCATTTCACGTGCGCATGCTCAACCAGATGTTCCGCCACGGCTTGACCATTGCGGCAATGCCGTTCCATACGCAGCGGCAAAGTCTCGACACCCTGCAGCATCAGGAACGAATTGAACGGGCTCGCCGAGGGCCCGAAATCGCGCAGCCCTTCCACACGCGCCTTCAAGATAAACGCGAAATCCCCGAACGTTTCGTGAAACTTCATCCCGTGATAGCCCGGGCTGGGCTCCGTCATCTGCGGGAAATTGCCCTTGTCCCACGGAAATTTTCCGGCGTCCACAATAATGCCGCCGATGCTGGTGCCATGGCCGCCCAGAAACTTGGTGGCCGAATGCAGCACGATATCCGCGCCATGCTCAATCGGGCGGCACAGGTAGGGCGAGGCAAACGTGTTGTCCACGAACAGCGGCAGATTCGCCTCATGCGCGATGGCCGCAACGGCCTCCAGATCCACCACGTTCATGCGCGGGTTCGCTAGCGTTTCGCAATACAGCAGCTTCGTCTTCGAAGTAATCGCCCGCCGGAAATTCTCCGGCTCGTCGGGGTCCACAAACGTGGTCGCGATACCCAAACGCCGCAGGCTCACATCCATCTGCGTATAC
>JBBROT010000152.1:0-7920 GCA_038229155.1 Bryobacterales bacterium
CTGGCGCGAGCCCGCCGCCGCGTTCGATGCGATGACGAGACTGACTGTAGCGCTGGTGCTGCTGGTGACTGCAACGTTCGAGACAGTGATGCCGGCACCGAAATTCGCCGTAGTGATTCCGCTCAGAAAATGTGTTCCGGAGCCGGTGACGACTACGTTGAGCGATTGGCCCTGCACCCCGCTTCCGGGCAAAATCGACGAAAGAACGGCGGAGCCCGCGCCCACGGTGAAGGCTCCCGCTGTGGTGGCAACGGAACTCCCGGTGGCGAGCGTAATGGAGCGCGCACCCAGCACCGCCGTCGGATCCACCGTAATGTTTACTGTGGCCGATACCGGGCTATTCACCGTCACCGAGTTCACGATGATGCCCGCCCCGAACGTGGCGAGGGTGGTGCCCTGAACGAAGTTGGTGCTCTGTCCGGTTACCACGACATTCAGCGATTGGCCTTGTGTGCCGGATGCCGGTGAGACGGTGAGTATGGATGCCGTGCCCGGCAGCACGCTGAACCCGCTGGCCAGAGAAATTACCTCCGCGCCGGAGACCAGTGTCACGGCATGCGCGCCCAGAGTGGCATTCGGGTCGATGGCGAACTGCGCCATCACATGCGTGGAATCCACAACGGTTACAGCCGATACCGCAATGCCCGTACCGGCGACCGACACCGCGGTGCCGCCCGGAAGAAAATGAGAATACTGCCCGGTCATGGTGGCGGTAAGAGTCTGGCCTTGCGTCCCGGAGTTCGGCCCGGTGCTCAACAAGCTAGCCGGCGGATTGATGGTGAGGTTGGCATTGGTGCTGCCGAAGCCATCCACTGCATCGCTCAATGACACCGTGTAGGCGGTGGGGGTGCTCACCAGCAGCGTTGCCGGCACAGCAGCGGTCACACGGCGCGTTGTTCCGATGACGCTGACGATCGCGGACGCGGGTGCCGACACCGTGGGACCGGCGGCGGGAGTCACGGGCGCAAATGTGACGATCACGTTTGCCGGTGCAAGAACGCCGGAGGGAAACCCGGAACCGGTAACACTGATATTCGAAATACCCGGCTGTGCGGTTGACGGCACAACGGACAGGTTGAGGGTTACGCTGGGGGAACTCGATGTTGCGCCGCTCAGCATTGACGCGGTGGCGACGAGGCCGGCAAGACACACGTATGGCGTTATGAACTTTTTGACTGCTTGCATTGACGAATCCTTATAGGAACGAAAGGTTGCGCTGAATAATTTAGGCTCTTGAGCCAGTCAGCCAGATACGGCGGGTTAAGTAGCCGAGTAGAATGCCGCCGCCGAGTAAGAGAGCGGTGGAGGGTTCCGGAGTGGCGCTACCCGCGGCATTCACGGAAAGAAGCGATAACTCATTGGAGTTGGGAACAAGTGGAAGGGAGGAGATGGCAGGCCCGGCGATAAACGTACCGCCGCCGAATAACTGGAACGATTGGGGCGAGATGGTACCCGAAAAAACGAGCGAGAGAATATTCAGGCTGCTAGGGAAAACGAAGGACACAGGGACTGACGACCCGGGGCCCAAAGGCCCGGACGTATACACCTGGTTGGGCCCGCCCTGGATGGAAAGCGTCAGCGAGATGTTCTGAAAGATAAGAGGGTCGCAGGCGGTGAATGTTCCGTCGCAGAAGCCCGAGCCGGTGAAGTTATTGATACTAACTTCGTTCTGACCGGTGATTGGCGCGTCGTGATCGAAGGTAACGAAACCGATGATGACACTGCCCGAAAGCGGGCACACGGACAGAAATCCGAGCAGACAGAATAAATACAGCTTGGGCACGAAACCCTCCTATAGTACTTTCTACTGCGTTTATCGTATAAGTCCTAAGTAGTACACCCCGAAAAGCCTATCGTGTCAAGAGAATAATTTCTACCGTCGCGGTTTTACGCCAATCGAAAGCAAACGTAACCGGAACGTATTACTTTACCCGATGAGTTATAAATGATTGAAAAGATAAAGACCTTTGTGTCGGTATTCCCTTAGTCTCTGAGCTGCAAGAATGGGAGCGCCCGCCGTCCGCGCTACCATGGGGACGTAATGCTGCGGTCAATCGGTCAGGTGTTTGCGCTGCTAGCGCTGGTGGCGTCAACAATTAACGCCCAGTGCGCTTTGTCCTGCTCGCTCCAGACCGGAGTTCGCTCGCGGTTGCCAATCGCTGGCCCTCGGGTTTCGGGAACTGGCCATGCCTGCTGCCCGAAGGCACATGCGCCAGCCCGAAATCCGGAGCGGCAAAAGGTACCATGCTCCGAACAGCGGCCCGGTGTCAGCACCGCGGCCGAAGTCACTCCTCCGCAACATGTGGAAGTGCTGGTGCAAACCACCCTGATTTGCGAATCCGCTCCGGCTCTTTTCACCTCAGGGCGGCATGCGAAGCCGTCGGAATTCGCGGTCTCCGAGGGGTTGCCCCAACGCGCGGCATTCGCCGTGCTGCGAGTCTAGAACTAACTTCTCATCCTTCGAGCGATTCACACGTAGCGCATTGCCAGCAGCAGGCACACGCGGCTAATTTTCGATTTGGAATTTGAGGGGTTATGAATCATAGACGAGCTTTCTTTACAAAATTGTCTTCTGTATCGGCCGGCCTATTAGCCGGACGCGATCTTCTTTCCGGAGGCCAAGCTACTGCTCCGCGGGGCTCCGCGCCGGTGCCGGTTACCACGCTCGACATCGGCGACCTTCCGTTTACCATGGACGGGGCGGTAAAGGTCTTTCATCTGGTGGCCGAACCGGTAAAGCAGGTGATCATCCCCGGCAGCATGGGACGTACCTTCGACCTGTGGGGATTCAACGGCAGCGCGCCCGGCCCCACCATCCAAGCGAACGAGGGCGACCGCGTGCGCATCGTTTTCGACAACCACCTTCCGGAGGCCACGGGCATTCATTGGCACGGGTTAGAGTTGCCCATTGAAATGGATGGCGTTCCGGGCATCGGTCAAAAACCGGTGATGCCCGGTGAGCGCTTCGTTTACGAGTTTTCGCTACACCAGAACGGAACCTTTTTTTATCACCCGCACATGGCGATGCAGGAGATGGTGGGCATGCTGGGCGGCTTCATCATTCATCCCAAGACCGCGCATGCGCCGCGCGTGGATAAGGATTATCTCATCGCATTGCAGGAGTACGCGGTTCTGCCGAACAGCTCCATTCCGAACAGTATGAACATGGAGTTCAACTGGCTCACGTTCAATGGAAAATCCGGCCCCGCGGCCACACCTCTAGTGATCAAGCTCGGTGAGCGCGTTCGGGTTCGTTTCATCAATATGGGCATGGACCATCACCCGATTCATCTGCATGGCTTCACCTTCTGGGAGACGGGGCGTGAAGGCGCGCGGCAGCAGGAATCGGCATGGACTCGCGGCAATACGGTGCTTGTCGGCGTGGCGCAGGGGAAAGATATCGAATTCGTGGCTGACCGCACGGGCGATTGGATGCTCCACTGCCACCTGCCGCATCACATGATGAACCAGATGGCCTCGAACGTGGGACCGATGACCAGAGTGGGGCGCGGCATGGGCGCGGGAGCAAGTATGGAAGAGGGCATGGGCATGTTGCGAGACGGTGGCCCCCTATCCGAAAACCGGGGTCCCAGCCTGGGGCGCGGCTTAGGTTTCGGGTCCACGGCGGAGATGCCGAAAACAAATGGTCCGCTCTCTCCCGCTGAGGCGAACAAGACCATGGGCGGCATGCAAAACATGAGTCACGGCACGCATGATGGCGGAAGCATGGACATGGCTATGCCGCAGGTTGCCCAAAACGCCGGCCAGGTTCCGCTCTTTCCGCAGGACGCTTATATGGAAGGGCCCATGATGGCAATGGATGCAAGTGTGGACAAGCCCGAGACGTTCGGCCTGCCAGCGGGCTGGAGCGGCTTTGCGGGGGGCATGATGACGCTGGTCCGTGTCTTGCCCCCCGAGCCATACAACAAAATCATGGAATTGAAAGCGCAAGCCGCAAAGGGGAAGAGCGCCTGATGCGATCGAGAATCATTCTCCTTGCCGTGCTGATGCCGATGCTCTTCAACGAACCGGCTTCCGCGCAACTCAGGGTACGGCAGGCGTCCCAGTTGCGCGGCACCGTCCAGCGTGTTGACCCTGCTCAGAAGAAAATAGCGGTCACGAACGAACCCATTCCGGGCGGCATGGGTGCCATGACCATGAGTTACGCGGTGGATCGGGAAGAGTTGCTCGGCACTCTCAAACCCGGTGACCGCATCACCGCGAAAATGTACGAAGGCGATTCTACGCTGTATGAGGTACAAGTGGAAAACGCGCCCGCGGCCGCCGAAGATAGGCCCCGCACCGCGCCGGGAATGCGCCTCCAAGACCTGGAAGCGATGGCGCTCGGGAACAATCCCACGCTCGCTCAAGCGAAGGCGAATGTGCAAGTGTCAGCCGGGTTCGCCCGCCAAGCCGGTCTTTATCCCAACCCCACCGTCGGCTACTACGGCGATGAGATTCGCGGCGGATATACCGCCGGGGGCAAGCAGGGCGGCTTTATCAGCCAGACGATTGTCACCGGGGGCAAGCTCAACGCCGCGCGCAATGTGGCGAAGCTGCTGACACAACAAGCTGAAACAGCCGGTGACATGCAGAGGCTCCGCATCGTCAACAATGTGCGCGCGGCTTTCTATGAGGTGCTTGCCGATCAAAGACAAGTGGATGTAAAAGAGAGGCTGGCCAAGCTGGCCGCCGATGCCGTTCAAACCGCGCATCAGCTTGCCAACGTGGGGCAGGCGGACCGCCCCGATGTTTTACAGGCCGAAGTGGAGCAGCAACAATTGAATGTCAGCCTGCAAGTTGCCCAGCGCAATTTGCAAGCGGCCTGGAGGATGCTGGCGGCGGTTGCGGGTAAACCGGCGCTGCCGCAAGCCCGCTTGGAAGGGGATCTGGAAAATTTTCCCGACCTGAATTACGACGATTGGCTGGCGGCCACGCTGCGCGACAGCCCTGAGGTGAAATTGGCGCAACAACAAATCGATACGTCAGAGGCTTCGTTGACACAAGCGAAAAAGGTCGCGATCCCCGATCTGCAACTCTACGGAAATCTGACGCAAAATAACGAGCCGCAGGAAACGACACACAAGCCGATCGGTCTGAATGGCGGAGTGCAAATCGGCGTTCAGCTTCCCCTGTTCAATCGCAACCAGGGCAACGTTGCCGCGGCGAAGTATGAAGTGGAAGGCGCGAAACAGGAGCTTGCCCGCCTGAAGCTGCAGTTGGCGCGCGACACGGCCAACTTATTTCGCGATTACGATTCCGCGCGCGTCACGGCGCGGCAATATAAGACTGAGATGCTGCCTCGCGCCGAACAGGCATACCGGCTTTACCAAACGAATTACCAACGGATGGCGGCGGCCTATCCGCAAGCGCTCATTTCTCAAAGGACGCTATTCCAATTGGAAGGCGATTACGTGGAAGCTCTGCGCAGCGCATGGCAGGCCGCGCTGGGCATTCGCGGCTTCGGCCTGATGAACGGCCTCTCCTCCACCATGCCGTCGCGGACGCCCTCACACTAATATGGAAACCCCAGCGATAGTGAAAGATCCGGTTTGCGGGATGACCGTGAACCCCGCGAAAGCCGCCGGAACCGCCGAGCACGAAGGCGTCCGGTATTGGTTCTGTGGCAAGTCTTGCCTGGCCAAGTTTGAGACAGCTCCAGAGACGTATATCAAAGCAGTGGAAACTCCCGCCGTGCCCGCGCCTGTTGTGGCGGGCGTGGAGTACACGTGCCCCATGCATCCGGAGGTGATTCGCGACCGTCCAGGCCCATGTCCTATTTGCGGGATGGCTCTCGAACCGCGCACCGTCACGCAAGACGAGAGCAATCCGGAACTGGTGGACATGAGCCGCCGCTTCTGGATCGCGCTAGCACTGAGCACTCCCATTCTATTGGCGATGGTGAGCGAGTTCGTGCCGGGAATGCCGCTGCGGCACTCGCCGCTCGGCCGCATGGTGCCGTGGCTTGAGTTCGCTTTCGCCACACCGGTTGTTGTGTGGGCGGGGTGGCCGCTTTTCGAACGGGGATGGTCGTCGGTCGTTAACCGAAGCCTGAACATGTTCACGCTCATCGCTCTCGGCGCGGGTGCCGCTTACCTGTACAGCGTGGCCGCAACTCTCTTTCCGTTTCTGTTCCCAGCCACCTTCCGCGATTCCACGGGCGCGCTCGACTTATATTTCGAACCCGCCGCCGTCATTGTGACGCTGGTGCTGCTGGGTCAGGTTTTGGAACTGCGAGCGAGAAGCCAGACCGGCAGCGCTCTCCGCGCTCTGCTCAAGCTGGCTCCGCAAACCGCCAGGGTTGTGAATAGCAGCGGCGTCGAAGAGGATCTGCCTCTCGATCAAGTGATCGTAGGGCAAAAGCTGCGCGTGCGGCCCGGCGAAAGTGTGCCGGTGGATGGAGTGGTACTCGAAGGCCGCAGTTCCGTCGATGAATCGATGGTGACCGGCGAATCCATTCCGGTGGAAAAGGAGATTGGGGCCAAGGTTACGGGCGGCACCGTGAATGGCACCGGCAGTTTTCTCATGACGGCCGAACGCGTAGGCAGCGACACGGTGCTGGCGCGAATCGTTCGCCTGGTAAGCGACGCGCAACGCACCAGGGCACCCATCCAGCGCCTGGCCGATGTGGTGGCGTCTTACTTCGTTCCCGCCGTGATTGCCGTTGCCGCAATCACGTTCGCAGTTTGGGCTGTTTACGGGCCTGAGCCGCGCTTTGCCCATGCTTTGGTGAATGCGGTGGCGGTTCTGATCATCGCCTGCCCTTGCGCGCTGGGGTTGGCGACGCCGATGTCGATCATGGTAGGCACAGGTCGCGGTGCCTCGGCCGGCGTACTCATCCGTAGCGCGGAGGCGCTCGAGACCCTTCTGAAAGTGGACACGCTGGTCATCGATAAGACCGGCACTCTCACGGAAGGCAAGCCGCGCCTGATGACCGTACGGCCCCTTGGCACCGTTTCCGAAGGCGATCTGTTGCGCGTGACTGCCAGTTTGGAGCAAGCCAGCGAACATCCCCTGGCGGGTTCCATTGTGAGAGGTGCTCGCGAAAAGCAGCTTACCCTGATGCCGGTCAGCGATTTCCAATCCATGACCGGGCGCGGAATCGCGGGCACGGTGGATGGCCACGCTGTGTTGGCAGGCAATGAGAAAGCCTTCGAAGAACGCTCCATCGCCATCGATGTGCTGATCCAGTCCGCGAACGATCTTCGCTCACAGGGCCAGACCGTGATTTTCGTCTCCATCGATGGAAAGCCCGCGGGCTTGATCGGCGTTGCCGATCCGATCAAAGCCTCTACCCTCGAAGCCATTCAAATGCTGCACGCGGAAAAATTGCGCATCGTCATGATCACCGGCGATAACAGGCAAACGGCTGAGGCGGTGGCCAAACAACTCGGAATCGATCAAATTGAGGCCGATGTTCTGCCCGATCGAAAGAGTGAAGCGGTAAAGAAACTGCAAGCCGAAGGGCGCGTGGTGGCTATGGCCGGAGACGGTGTGAACGATGCACCGGCGCTGGCACGGGCCGACGTGGGAATCGCCATGGGCACGGGCACCGACGTAGCCATGGAGAGCGCCGGCGTCACCCTGGTGAAAGGGGACCTGAGGGGCATTGTGCGCGCGCTTCGTTTGAGCCGCGCCACCATGCGGAACATCCGGCAGAACCTGCTCTTCGCCTTCCTCTACAACATGCTGGGCGTGCCGATTGCCGCGGGGTTGCTCTATCCGTTCTTCGGAATCCTGCTGAGCCCGATGATTGCGAGCGCCGCCATGACGTTCAGTTCCGTATCCGTGATCGCGAACGCGTTGAGGCTGCGGAAGACGCCCTTATAGTTGGTCCATTTAGACCCGCGAAAGGACCTCGAGCGCCGCCAGAGTTCGATCGGTCTGGTTCAGGATGAAGCGCGTCGCCATATCGCGGTC
>JBBROT010000153.1:0-7873 GCA_038229155.1 Bryobacterales bacterium
CCGGTTTCATCGTGCGCATAGAACTTCTTGCGCTTCTTCATGATCCGCTTATACAGAGGATGCGGAACGCGCCGGGAGACGGCCACGACGACGGTTTTCGCCATCTTGGTGGAGACCACTTCGCCGACTTTCTCGTTCTTGTTCGAGGGCGCGGGGGCCGCTTCATCTGACGCAGCTTTATTTGAGACAGCCTGAGCAGGCACCGCCACTTTTGTATCCGCCATCTACTTCGCCGCCTTTTCGAGTTCACGCTCACGCAAGGCGGTCAACATCCGGGCACGATCCTTGCGCATGGTACGTACTTTTTTCAGGCCATCGTTCTGACCCATCGACATCTGAAATTTCAGGCGGAACATCTGCGCTTCCATTTCAGTCAACTGCGACTGAATTTCAGTTGAATCCATGTCCTGCACATTCTTGTGTTTCATAACCGTCCTACTCCGCCACGTCCGAGGCCTGCTGCTCGCGCCGGACAAATTTGGTCTTCATGGGAATTTTGTGAGCCGCCAGGCGAAATGCCGCTTCGGCGATTTCCGGCGTCACGCCTTCCATTTCAAACAGGATCTTGCCGGGCCGGACCACGGCCACCCACTCTTCGGGCGCGCCTTTACCTTTACCCATACGAGTTTCAGCGGGCTTCTTGGTGATGGGCTTATCGGGGAACACACGGATCCAGACTTTACCGCCGCGCTTGATGTAGCGCGTCATGGCGATACGGGCCGCTTCGATCTGGCGGGCTGTGATCCAACCGCAAACCATTACTTTTAGGCCGAATTCGCCAAACGAAATTGACGAACCGCGCCAGGCTTTTCCGGTCATGCGGCCGCGCTGCTGCTTGCGGTATTTGACCTTCTTGGGCATCAACATAGGTGATTATTCCTCCCCGCCGTGGCCGGTTTTGTCTTCGGGCGCATCGGCTTGCGGATCGGTATGGCCACTTGCGGGCGGCACAGCCGAAGTCTCGGGAACCTCAACACTTTCGGGCTGCATTTGCGTCTGCGCTTCCTGCTTCCAGGAGGGATTCGATTGCACGGGGCTCATGAGCGGCGGCATCAAAGCACCGCCGGAACGCGCGGGACGGGCCATATCTCCAGGCGCGGCTTGCGTGGGCGCGCCGCTGATATCGGTTTGACCGGCCAGGGGCGCGGGCTGCTGCTGTTCGCGGGAGCCGGAATCGGCACGACCGGAATCACGGCCACCAGAATCACGGCCGCCATCACGGGGGGCACCATCACGGCCACCACCATCACGGCGGGGACGGCGGTCACGGTCGGGACGATCCTGACGCTCACGCCGCGGTTCCGGATCGCCGGTTAAGGAGCGGCGCTTGCCTTCAATAATTTCGCCCTTATAAACCCAGGCTTTGATGCCGATGACGCCATAAGTGGTATGCGCTTCGGTGAAGCCGTAATCGATATCGGCGCGGATGGTGTGCAGCGGCAACTGGCCTTGCAAATACCATTCGCTACGGGCGATTTCCGCACCGTTTAAGCGGCCCGAAACGCGGACCTTGATGCCTTTGCAACCGAAGCGAAGGGCCGAATCGACCGCCTTGCGCATGGCGCGGCGGAAAGCTACGCGCTTTTCAAGCTGCAGCGCGACGGATTCCGACACGAGCTGCGCGTCGAGTTCCGGCTTATGCACTTCCTGAATGTCGATAAAAACTTCGCGATTGGTCGATTTCGCCAGATCCTGCTTCAACTTTTCGATTTCCGCGCCCTTGCGGCCGATGATGATGCCGGGCCGGGAGGTGCGGATGGTGACCCGTAGTTTGTTGCCGGGGCGGTCGACCTCAATCGAACTCACGCCCGCCGATTTCAGGCGCTTCCGGAGATCTTCCTTGAGCTCCATATCTTCCTGAAGGAGCTTGGCGTAACCCTGTTTCGCGAACCAGCGCGATCGCCACGGCTTGGTGAAGCCGACGCGGAACCCGTATGGATGAACTTTCTGTCCCATTCTTGACTAGACCTTTTCCGCCACTTTGATTACGATATGCGCCGTGCGCCGCTGATACCGGTACGCGCGCCCCATGGGAGCGGGCCGAATCCGCTTGCTGCGGGGACCCTCATTGACATACGCTTCAGAGACGCGGAGGGCGTCGACATCGACATCGTCCGAGAGGTTTTGCGCGTTGGCAACAGCCGACTTCAAGACTTTTTCCACCGCCGGCGCAATGCCTTTATTCGTGTTCCGGAGGATGGCAATGGCGGGACCGACGAACAAACCGCGGATCAGATCCACCACCAGCCGCGCTTTCTGCGGCGAAACCTTCATGTACCTTGCTTCTGCTCTAGCTTCCATTGTCAGCCTGACCTTTACGACCGCGCCGATTTCTCGGTGGCAGCCTTTACCGCGTGACCCTTGAACGTGCGCGTGGGAGAAAACTCGCCCAGCTTGTGGCCGACCATATTTTCGGTGACGTAAACGGGGATGAACTTGCGGCCATTGTGAACCGCGATGGTGTGTCCGACGAATTCCGGGAGCACGGTGGATCTGCGCGACCAAGTCCGGATCACCTTCTTTTCATTCGCCGCGTTCAATTTCTCGAGCTTCTTTTCGAGGTGGCCGTCTGTAAACGGCCCTTTCTTAACCGATCGTCCCATCCGTTACCTCTTCTTCGCTTTGCGATTCACGATGAACTTATCGGTTCGCTTGTTGTTGCGTGTTTTGAATCCACGGGTCGGCTGGCCCCAGGGGGTGACAGGGTGACGGCCGCCGGAAGTCTTGCCTTCACCGCCGCCATGCGGATGATCGACCGGATTCATGGAGACACCGCGATTGTGCGGCATCCTGCCGAGCCAGCGGGACCGGCCCGCCTTACCTAAAGCCTGGTTTTCATGATCCGAATTGCCCACCACGCCTACAGTGGCCATGCAATCGGACGACACGCGGCGCGTTTCACCGGAAGGCAGCTTGAGGAGCGCCATCCCGGCTTCGCGCGAAACCAACTGCGCCTGCGTGCCGGCCGAACGGGCCATCTGGGCACCTTTTCCGGGCCGCAGTTCGATGTTGTGGACGATGGTGCCGGGAGGAATGTTCTTAAGCGGCAAAGCATTACCGACAAGAATGTCCGCCTCGGGACCGGAGGAAACGGTCTGGCCCACTTTCAGGCCTTCAGGCTGCAGAATATAACGCTTTTCACCGTCCGCATAGTTCAAAAGCGCAATGCGGGAAGAGCGGTTGGGATCGTACTCAATGGTGGCGACAACGGCGGGAACGCCGGTCTTATCGCGCTTGAAATCGATCACGCGGTAGGCCTGCTTGTGACCGCCGCCTATGAAACGCGACGTGACGCGACCGGTGTTGTTGCGCCCGCCGGAGCGGACTTTCTTCTCGACCAGCGATTTTTCCGGCTTATCGGCAGTGATCCCCTCGCGGGTGACCACCGTCATGTAGCGGCGGCTGGGAGTAAATGGACGAAACGATTTAATCGGCATGCGCTTAGATATCCGTAAATTCCGGAATTTTCTGCCCCAACTTGAGTTTTACGTAGGCCTTTTTCCAATCGGAGCGATAGCCGGAGAACTTGCCGCGGCGCCGCAGCTTGCCTTCGAAATTCGAAGTTCTCACTGCTTCCACTTTGATGGAAAACAGTTTCTCAACCGCCGCGCGAACTTCCACCTTGTTGGCATCGCGGGCGACTTCGAAACACAAAGTGCGCTCGGCTTCCTTCTTGGTGGTGCCTTTTTCCGTAATCAAAGGCCGCTTGATGACATCGTGCAGTTTCATGTTACGCAGCCTCCTTCTTTGAAGCTTTGGGAGCCAGCGTTTCGCTAAACCGTTCCGCCGCCGCGCGCGAAAGCAGCACCTTACCGGCATCAAGCAGGTGATACACACTCACTTCGCGGGAATGCAGTAGAACGACGCCTTCGAGGTTCCGCGCCGAGAGTTCAAGGTTCCGGTTCTCTTCGTTTTCGACGATCAGGACTTTCCTGGTCAGTTCCAGCTTGGTCAGCGTGGAACGCAGATTCTTACTCTTGTGATCGGCCAGTTGGAACGAGGAAACAACGCCTAACTCACCATCGCGAAGCTTGGCAGAGAGCGCGGAACGCAATGCGCCGAGCATCATCTTTTTCGGAAGGTCGTAGGAATAATCGCGGGGTTGCGGACCGTGCGAAGTACCTCCATGGCGCCAGAGCGGCGACCGGACGGAACCCACGCGAGCGCGGCCAGTACCTTTCTGCTTCCACAGCTTCTTGCCGGAACCGGCGACTTCGTGGCGGGTTTTAGTCTTGTGAGTACCAGCCCGGCGTGATGCGTTGAACTGACGCACGGCCTCATAAAGCAGGGCTTCATTCACTTCCGCGCCGAAGACGGCATCGGAGAGTTCCATTTCGCCCGACTTGGTGCCGCTAAAATCGAAAACGTCTATCTTAGGCATGGTTTAGCGCCTCGCCCTTTTCACGACCACGTAGCTGCCGATGGCTCCGGGAACCGCGCCCTTCACAACCAGCACATTATCTTCGGCGACCACCTCGATCACCTCGAGATTACGCACCGTGACCTGCTCATCGCCCATATGGCCGCCCATCCGCATCCCGGGGAACACGCGGGAAGGAAAACTGGAGGAGCCGATGGAACCGGGAGCACGGTGAAACATGGAACCGTGGCTGCCTTCGCCGCCGCGGAAACCGTGCCGGCGGACGACGCCAGCGAACCCGCGGCCTTTACTTACACCGATTACATCGACCTTGTCCGAAGGCTTGAACTCATCGACCAAAACCTGGTCGCCCGGCTTCATATCGGACGAGCCAGAAACGCCCTTGCCTTTGTCGAGCCGGAACTCGCGCAGGAAACGTACGCCCTCCGCCGAGCCCTTTTTCAAGTGGCCCGCTTCCGGCTTATTGATCCGCGCGGGTTTGATGAACTCTACCAAACCGAGCTGCACCGCCTCGTATCCATCCGAGTTGACAGTCTTGCGTTGCACAACGGTGCAAGGGCCGGTTTTCAACAACGTGACCGGGACTGCCTGCCCGTCGGGGCGGAAGATTTGGGTCATGCCGATTTTCTTGCCTAGAATACCTGGGCTCATGATTCTTTAGTTCCAGTTCACTCAAAAATTCACCAGGCTCGAAAGCCGGCGCTTACCTGCTACTTGTGATCTTTACCGAATGCTTTGATTTCCACGTCGACACCTGCCGGCAAATCCAGCTTCATCAACGCATCTACCGTCTGCTGGGTGGGCTCGAGAATATCGAGCAACCGCTTATGCGTCCGGATCTCAAACTGCTCCCGCGACTTCTTGTCCACATGAGGCGAACGCAACACCGTGGTGCGCGATGTGGATGTTGGCAGAGGAATGGGACCGGCAACCTGCGCGCCGGTCCGCTTCGCTGTATCCACAATCTCCGTGGTCGATTGATCGAGCACACGATGGTCGTATGCCTTCAACCGGATACGGATTCTTTCTCGAAGGGAAGCCATTAGTCTAAAATCTCGGAAACTGTTCCCGCGCCCACGGTACGTCCACCTTCGCGAATCGCGAAACGCAGACCTTTATCCATAGCCACCGGCGTCTGTAGTTCCACATCGAGCTGCACGCTATCGCCCGGCATCACCATTTCGGTGCCTTCCGGCAAATTCGCCACGCCCGTCACGTCCGTCGTGCGGAAGTAAAACTGGGGCCGGTAACCCTTGAAAAACGGAGTGTGGCGCCCGCCTTCTTCCTTTGACAGAACGTATACTTCGCCCTTAAACTTGCGATGCGGCTTGATGGACCCGGTCTTCGCAATCACCTGACCGCGTTCCACTTCTTCCTTTTCTACGCCGCGCAGCAAAAGCCCTACGTTGTCGCCCGCACGGCCTTCATCGAGCAGCTTCTTGAACATTTCAACGCCCGTGACCACCGTCTTGCGTGTGTCACGGAAGCCAACGATTTCCATTTCCTCGCCCACTTTGCAGATCCCCGTTTCGATACGGCCCGTCACCACCGTCCCACGGCCCTGAATCGAGAAAATGTCTTCGATCGGCATCAGGAACGGACGATCGATCAAGCGCTCCGGAATCGGGATGTGCTTATCGACCGCTTCCATCAGCTCATCCACCGACTTTTCCCACTGCGCTTCACCATTCAGGGCGCCGAGGGCCGAAACACGCACCACGGGCAGATTGTCGCCATCGAATTTGTAGCTCGTCAGCAGTTCGCGCACTTCAAGCTCCACCAGATCGAGCAGTTCGGCGTCATCCACCATATCGACCTTGTTCATGGCCACAACGATATTCGGCACGCCCACCTGACGGGCCAACAGAATGTGCTCACGCGTTTGCGGCATGGGGCCATCGGTTGCGGCGACCACCAGAATTGCGCCATCCATCTGCGCCGCGCCGGTGATCATGTTCTTGATGTAATCGGCGTGGCCGGGGCAATCGACGTGCGCATAGTGCCGGTTCGCCGTTTCGTATTCCACGTGCGCGGCTGCGATTGTGATTCCGCGAGCCTTCTCTTCCGGCGCATTATCGATCGAATCGAAACTCCGGAACTTGTTCTTCGGATTGTGCTTCGATAGCGTCTTGGTGATCGCCGCCGTCAGCGTGGTCTTCCCGTGATCGATATGCCCGATGGTGCCTACATTGACATGCGGTTTGCTGCGATCGAATTTCTCTTTTGCCATGGTTGAAGAAGCCTAAAATGATTTTTCCGAAACGAACCCAATTGCCGAGGTAAACCGGATATGCGATGACTTACAGGCGGGCCAGAGACGAGTATAGCAAAGGGGAATTCAGCCGCGTAAAAACTCTGATTCTCGGGCGCTTTGGGCTACGGTGTAATCCTATAAGAGCGTGAGACTACCAAGTTCTGAACGCGCCCTGCTTCCGGAGAGCAAGCTTTTCGAGGCTATATTCTGAACCAATTCATTCTCGCGGACGCCACAAAGCGCGGGTGTTTGCTTCAGCCCTGGGCATGAGTGCCGAACACACTTCAACTTTGCGCCTCCAGTTGTTGGAAGCGGCTTTGCGCGGGGACGCGCATGCTACTCAGTTTGACGAGTATGGACAATGCTACCAGGTCACGGCGGACGGCGAGCAACGGTCCGCAGCGGTTGGATTGTGCTGAGGAACCACTCCATGGCTGAACCCGAATTGTTATCGCCCGTTGCGCTACTGGATGCGCTTCCGGCGAACCGTCTCGAGCGCGGCCAGGTAGGAACTGTGGTGGAGAAACTCGCACCGGGCGTTTACGAAGTGGAATTCAGTGATGATTCCGGCCGAACTTACGCATCGGTAGCGCTGAAGCCAGAGCAGTTACTTTGCCTTCGGCATCAGCCCCGGCAGCACGCTGCCTAACCCGCACTACGCTCGCGCCTGCTCGCCCATGCGGTTCGTCTCCCTAAATACTTCTGCGAAGCGCTGAACAAGCGGCCTTCGTTCCCCGGTCGCGTACGCCAATTCCAGATTGCTCATCCTCTTTGAGCCTCGGATGGCGAGACACACCACCTCCGGCGAGGCGATGTGCCTTACACATTCCGGCGCGACCGACACGCTCAGTCCCGCGCCGATCAGCCTCAGAATCGTCAGCCAGTGCGAGGCCTCCTGCACGATTCTGGGGCGGGGCGGTTCCATCTACATGGTTCACGTGGAAGGCCGCCCCGTGGGTTGCGTAGCGCTGATTCCCATCGGCGGGGGTGTTTACGAGCTTTCGAAGATGGCCATCCTGCCGGAACTGCGGGGCATGGGCATCGGGCGGCGTCTGCTGGAGCACGCGATTTGCCGAAGCACGCAACATGGGCGCGACCAGCCTGTTTCTCGGCAGCAGCACGAAGCTGGGGAATGCGGTTCACCTCTATGAGTCGGTCGGGTTCCGGCATGTGCCGCCGGAGAGTTGCCTCACTTGGGCTATGCGCGCGCGAACGTTTTTATGGAAATGCCGCTGGCG
>JBBROT010000154.1:0-7863 GCA_038229155.1 Bryobacterales bacterium
CCGTGCGGTCTCGGCGCGCGCAATTCGCTGCGCCTCGAAGCCAAGATGGCCCTTTACGGTCATGAAATTCACGCCTCGCTCAACCCGCTAGAAGCCGAACTCGGCTGGATCGTCAAACTCGATAAAGGCGATTTTATCGGCCGCGACGCCCTGGTCAAGCAGCGCGATTCCGGCCTGACGCGCAAGCTGGTGGGCTTTGAAATGACCGGTCGCGGCATTGGGCGCGATGGCTATGAAGTTTCCGTTGACGGTGCGCCCGCCGGATGGGTCACCAGCGGTTCGCCCGGCCCCACGGTCGGCAAGAACATCGGCCTCTGCTACCTGCCCATTGCCGAAGCCCAACCCGGCAGAACGTTCCAGGTTACCGTCCGCAACCAGCCCGTAGACGCCGTCGTTGTCCCCACACCTTTTTATAAGAGAGCTAAATGAGCACCTACCCCGCACACTTCGTTTACACCAAAGAACATGAATGGGTGAATGCCGCCGGTGATATCGCTACCGTGGGCATTACCCACCATGCCCAGCACGAATTAGGCGACATCGTGTATGTCGATCTCCCCAAAGTCGGCACTTATGTCGAGCAAGGGAAGACGCTTGGCTCCGTCGAGTCTGTCAAGGCGGTTTCCGACATCTATTCGCCCCTCTCTGGCGAAGTAACGGAGATCAATGAAACGCTCGCCTCCGCGCCGGAGAAACTCAATGAAGATCCGCACGGCGAAGCGTGGCTAGTCAAGATTCGCATGAGCGCCGCGGACGAAATAAAGAAGCTTCTTTCGGCTGCGGATTATCAGACGTATGTAGGAGCTGAAAGCTAAGTTGCGTTATCTTCCCAAATCGGATTCCGAACGTCAGGAAATGTTAGCCGCTTGCGGCATCGCCACCGCGGAGGAGCTTTACGCTCACCTGCCCGCCAAAGCGAAACTCAATCGCGAACTGAATTTGGCACCGGGAATTTCCGAATACGAGATTATCGATTTTTTCAAAGCCCGTGCCGATGATACGGCCCAGGGCTATGCATCGTTCCTCGGTGCCGGCGTCTATCGCCACTATCGGCCCGTGCTCTGTGACACCATCGTTTCGCGCGGCGAGTTCCTCACCTCTTACACGCCCTACCAGGCCGAAATCGCGCAGGGCACACTCACTGCCATCTTCGAGTTCCAAACCATGATCTGCCAGCTCACCGGCATGGACGTGGCGAACGCTTCCATGTATGACGGGTCCACCGCCGTGCCCGAAGCCGCCATGATGGCCGTTCGCGTCACCGGCCGAGGCAAGGTTCTGGTCTCGCGCGTGGTGCATCCCGAATACCGCGAAGTGCTCACCACTTATGCGCGGCACCAGGGCATGCCCGTCGAAGAGTTTGGCTACCACGCGGAAACCGGCCAGCTCGATCTGGAAGATTTGGAAGCGAAGCTCGATCGGGATACCGCCGCCGTCATCATTCAATCGCCCAACTTCTTCGGCGTCATTGAAAACGTGAAAGCCGCAGCGGACCTGGCGCATAAAAGCGGTGCGCTGCTGATTTTCGTTTTCGCCGAAGCCGCCTCGCTTGGCCTTCTCGCTCCGCCCACCGATGCCGATATCGTGGCCGGCGAGTTGCAGTCCTTTGCCATCTCGCCTTCGTTCGGCGGGCCCTACGCAGGCATCATCGCCGCGAAAGAAAAGTTCCTTCGCCAACTGCCCGGCCGCCTCGTCGGTCAGAGTGTCGATTCGAATGGCAACCGTGCCTTCTGCCTCACGCTCTCCACTCGCGAACAACACATCCGCCGTGAGAAGGCGACCTCGAACATCTGCACCAACCAGGCGCTCATCGCCCTGATGGCCACCGTCTACATGACCGTTTATGGCAAAGAGGGTTTGCGCGAATTGGCCACTCAAAATCTTTCGAAAGCGCACTACCTGAGTTCGAAAATCAAACCGCGCTTCACCGGGCCGTTCTTCAATGAGTTCGTCGCCGATGCGCCCGGCTCGCCCGAAGCGGTCAACCAACAGTTGCTCGGCAAGAAGATCATCGGCGGCCTCGCGCTGAACCGCTTCTATCCGGAACTGGGCAACGCCACGCTCCTCTGCGCCACCGAAATGTCGCGCCGCGCCGATATGGACGCTGTTGCCGAGGCATACGCACAATGATTCGCAAAGTTCGCCAACACATCACGCAGAACGAAGCTCTGCTCTTTGAGGAAAGTTCGCCCGGCAAGAGCGGCTATCAACTGCCCGCGCTCGATGTGCCCGCAGTCGACCCTCACGAAGCACTCGGCGGCGGCAACGTTCGCGATGAAATCGAAGGCTTCCCCGAAGTGAGCGAAGTGGAAGCCATCCGCCACTTCACGCGCCTCTCCACCTGGAATTACGCCATCGATCTGGGGCTCTACCCGCTCGGCTCCTGCACCATGAAGTACAACCCGCGCGTGAATGAATTGGTCGCGCGCCTCGATGGGCTAGCCTGGGCGCATCCGTATCAGCCGGAATCGCTTTCGCAAGGTGCCATGCAGGTGATCGCGGACCTAGAAAGCGCGCTGCTCGAAATCACCGGCATGGACGCCATCACGCTGCAGCCCGCCGCCGGCGCGCATGGCGAACTCACCGGCATCCTGCTAGTTCGCGCGTACCTCGAAAGCCAGGGCAATCCGCGCAAGCGCATCCTGGTTCCCGATTCCGCCCACGGCACCAACCCCGCCACCGCCAGCATGGCCGGGTACGCCGTCCAGAACATAAAATCGAACGACAAAGGCATGATGGATGTGGAGCAGCTTGCCGGGCTGCTCGATCGCGATGACGCGCATGACATTGCCGCCCTCATGGTGACCAACCCCAGCACGCTTGGAATCTTTGAAGAGGATATCGCCAAGGTCGCGGGCATCCTGCACTCGAAAGGCGCCATGCTTTATATGGATGGCGCGAACATGAACGCGCTGGTCGGCCTGACGCGCCCCGGAGATTTCGGCGTGGATGTCATGCACCTCAATCTGCACAAGACCTTCAGCACTCCGCACGGTGGCGGCGGTCCCGGCAGCGGTCCAGTTGCAATCAAGAAGCACCTGGAACCGTTCCTTCCCGTGCCGGTCTTGAAGAAGGTCTCCGAAGCCTGGCACTTCGATTACAACCGCCCCCAATCCATCGGCCGCGTTCGCGCTTTCTATGGCAACTTCGGCGTGTTGGTGCGCGCCCTCGCGTACATTCTCGCCCACGGCGGCCCCGGCCTGCGCAACGCCACCGTCGACGCGCTGATGAACGCCAACTACATCCGCCGCAAGCTGGAACCGCATTACGACCTTCCTTATTCCAGCCCCAGTATGCACGAAGTGGTCTTCAGTGACGACCGCCAATCCGCCAACGGCGTCAAAACGGGCGACCTCGCCAAGCGCCTCATCGATTACGGCTTCCACCCCTACACCGTCAGCTTCCCCACCATCGTCCACGGTGCCATCATGATTGAGCCCACCGAAACCGAGAGCAAGCGCGAACTCGATCTCTTCATCGACGCCATGATTTCCATTGCGAACGAAATCGAGGCCGACCCGAAGAGCGTTCTCCAGGCCCCATACTCCACCCGCACCACGCGCGTCGATGAGGTGTTGGCCGCGCGCCGCCCCATCGTGCGTTGGAAGCCGGATCGCTCCAGCAGCCAAGCCGCGGATTGAAACTTCCGGCTTGGTTGGTCATCCTCGCACTGGTTCTTTTCATTCGCCTGCCGTTTCTCAATCAGGCCGTCGGCGGCGATGACGTTTATTATCTGGCCGCCGCCGAACACGCGCAGATCGATCCCGCGCATCCTAACCACGTTCACTACATCTTCGAAGGCCGCGATGTGGATTTCCGCGGCTACCCGCATCCCCCGCTCAACGCCTGGGCTCTCGCGGCGCTAATTGCGCTCTTCGGCGAAGTGCGCGAAGTCCCCTTTCACGCCGCCTACATTTCGTTCTCCCTCATCGCCGCCTTCGCCATGTGGAGCCTCGCGAAACGCTTCTCGCCGCAACCGCTTTGGGCCACTCTGCTCTTCCTCGCAACTCCCGCCTTCGTGATCAACGGCAACTCCTTCGAATCGGATGTGCCCTTCCTCGCCTTCTGGGTTGCGGGTATCGCGCTCTTCATCTCGGGCGTCGATAAACGCAGCCTGCCAAGGCTTGCGGCATCGGTTCTCTTACTCGCGGCCGCCTCACTAGCCGCGCCTCAAGTCGTCTTAGCCATTCCCATCCTGGCCGTTTACGTTTGGCTGAATGCGCGAAAGTTCAAGGCCTCCTGGATCGCGGTGCTCACGCCTCTCTTCGCCACCGCGCTCTGGCAAACGTTCGAGTTCCTCACCGATGGCCGCTTCCCCGCCGCCGTCGTAGCCGGCTACCTGCAGTCTTACGGATATGAGCGGCTTGTCTTAAAATTGCGCAACGCCGGCGCGCTCTCCGTCCATTCGCTTTTCCTGGTCTTCCCTCCCCTGCTGCTGTTCCTGCCGCGCCCCCGCTCGAAAGACCCATCCTTTCTATATGTTTGGTGCGGCATCTTTTTTCTGGGTGCCGTGGCTTTGTTCTTCTCCGGCTCCGCACGCTACCTGTTGCCTATGGTGGCTCCGCTCGCACTGCTGGTCTCGTTCACGGCCCGCCCCATCTGGCTCAAAATTGGCTTCGTTTTTTCACTTACGGTATCGCTACTGCTGGCCACCGCCAATTACCAGCACTGGAATCAGGTGCGCTCCTTCGCCCAATCCGCGCGGCTCGAAACCCGCACCTGGGTGAATGCGGAATGGGGCCTGCGACACTACCTGGAACAGCGCGGCGCACTCCCCGTTCGGGAAGGCCAACAGATTCCGCCCGGCGACTTGGTCATCACCAGCGAACTCGGCTTCCCCATCCGCTACGCGCACGCCGGTGCCACGCCCGTACTGCTCGAAACGCGCGAGATCCGCCCCACCGTGCCGTTCCGTTTGATCGGCCTCGAAACACAATCCGCCTACTCCACCAACACGCGCGGATTCTTCCCCTTCGGCATTTCCACCGGCCCCGTAGACCGGCTGCGCGTCGAAACACTCGCCCCCAAAATTCCCACCCGCGAATATGTTGACCTCGCGCTCCCCTCAGCCGACGAGCAAATCGCAGCCGGCATCTACGCGGCCGATGGCAACCCTTGGCGCTGGATGGCGAAATCGGGTTCGTTCCTGCTGAAGCCCCCCGCCGCGCCCACGCCGGTTGTTGTGCATCTCTATATCCCGGATGCTGCACAAGCCCGCACAATCACGCTCTCGCTCGACGGCATCGCCATCGCGACCCAGACCTTTCCCGCCCCCGGCACCTATACCATCCGCACCCCCCCGCTCTCCGGATCCGTCCTCACCATCACCGCCGACAAGAGCTTTTCCGTCCCCACCGACCATCGCGAACTCGGCATCATTTTGAGCGGTGCCGGTTTCGAGAAGTAGTATCCTAAACTCATGGGATGTGGAGCAGGCGGGCTGGGTGCCCCGAACACGGACATCAAGCCGGGCGAGCGCAAGGTCTTCTGCGTAAAGTTTCAGAAAGAGCTTGCCGGCTTGGACGAAATCCCCTTCGAAGGCCATCCGCTGGGCCAGAAAATTTACGACAACGTTTCCAAAGAAGCCTGGAAAATGTGGATCGAGCACATGAAGATGCTCATGAATGAATACCGCTTGAACCTGGGCACTGCGGAAGCGCAAGAGTTCCTCATCAAGCAAATGGACGATTACTTTTTCGGCGAAGGCGCGGCCCTCCCCGCCGGCTACGTCCCCCAACAAGCAAAGTAAAGTCCGCGCTATACGATCCTGGGGCGTGCGCCTTTACGCATTCTTCATTCTCTCTTTCCTGTTCCCAGCATCCGCCTGCAGGATCAGTGGCTCCACCTCACCACGCCCCACTTCGAGATGTACACCACCGGCGGCGAAAAGCCGCCCGCGAAGTCATCCTTTACTTCGAAGAAGTGCGCAGCTTCTTGATCCGGGCCTCCCCCGTCCGTGGCGTGACCGAATTTCCCGTCCGCATCGTCGCCGTTAAAAACGCGCGCCAATACGACCCCTATCGCATCAACGCCTTCGCCGCCGCCTTCTACACCAAAGGGCGTTACCGCGACTACATCGTTCTGGGCGACCTCGACCCCGACCGCCTCCCCATCGCCATCCACGAATACATGCATCTGGTGGTGGAGAACAGCGGCATCAAGCTTCCCGTCTGGCTCATTGAAGGTTGGGCCGACGTCTATTCCACATTGAAGCCCATCGGCAAAAAATCCATGGTCGGCGACCTGATCCCCGGGCGTGTACGGGTCCTCCTCCAGCAGAAGTGGCTACCCTTCGAAACCCTCACTTCCGTCAGCCATGACTCGCCCGCCTACAACGAGAAGGACCGCGCCAGCATCTTCTATGCGGAAAGCTGGGCGCTCACTCACTTGCTCTATTTGAGCCCGGAATATTCCGGTAACTTCAACAAGTTCCTGCTGGCGTTGAACTCCGGGCGCAAAAATCGACGACGCGTGCCAAACCGCCTTCGGCAAGGCCCGGCGCGCAGGTGTTTGCCGACCTTCAACAGTACCTGCGCGGTCGATGCACGCATTACCAAGCCAGATCCAGATCCTCGGCATTTCCGAATTCGCCCAAAGCCAAGACATCATCACCCGTTTGCCGCAACCTTCCTGGCGGCATCCGCCCAGCCCTTACGAACGGGACGGTACTGTCTGCGCGAAGTCACGTGTCCCGGCTCAATCGGGACCTCAGCCCGAACCGGACTATTCAGATCTCGAATGTTGATGTCAATCGCCTTCATTTTAATAACGACGGATCCTTGCCCGCCCATCAAGACACACTTTTCTTACGCAGCGTCGAAGCGTACAGTCTTGCTGCCGTCCGTATCTCTGGGTCGGACACAACGGCCCTTCCTTCCATCACACTCTAATCTACCCGCGCCCTAGCGTTTCGTAGCGTCCACTCCCTTGTAGCGGGCCATCATTCGAGATCCCGCAGTTCCCGCCATCCCACGAATTTACATTTACCGCTCGCCTGCGGGGACGGATTACGAGGCAAGCAAGCTCGCTTGTTCGACTCGCGTTGAGATAATCCGATAGAGGGCGTCTGGCGCAAGATCCGCGCCGTTGGGCCAAGATATCGCGCCATACTCGTCTACCCGAACTTGCGAAAACAGTTGCGGATCTCGAAGCGGTTCGAAAACAGCGCCGTAGAGTCTTTGCGACAGATCTACGTTCCCGCTTGTGCCATTGTCGAACAGTATGTCAAGCGTATATCCCGGACCGGCGCTCACGCGAACGATTCTGTTCATTGTTCTACTCCAGCGGCTCAATCGGCGCGAGCGTATCGTGCCGCTGACTCCTCATCCAATTGTCGCGCAACTCCTGTTGGTGAAGTTCGGCCCATTCAAAAACCAATCCGAGCGCCCGGCGCGGAAGCTTCCCCTCGATTAGTTCTATCGTCTCAATCGCGATTTTCGCTTCATGCTCGCCGTAGATGGCGTGGAAATGCGGCGGCGGATGGTCGTCATAATACATCCGGGCGACAATTCCGAAAAATACACTTAGTGTTGAAATCGAAGAGCTGTTTCTACTTTAGAAGTCTCCCGCGAGATATACACTCGAAGAACGGCAATGCAGCAACGATCGACAGCAATTGTCGAGCAAGAGGATAGCAGTTTCGTGTCGTTCTGTCCCGAGCTCGATATAGTGAGCCAAGGCTCCTCGGTTGAAGAGGCACGAGCAAACCTGGCTGAAGCCCTTACTCTGTTCTTCGAGGTCGCGGACCGGTCTGAGATCGCGCGGCGATACCACGGCGAAGTCTTTGTGACCCATGTTGGGGTAACGGTTGGTTAGGCTGAATGTTCTCTCCGGTTTGGCCGTGTGCCGCATTCTTGAACAAAA
>JBBROT010000155.1:0-7847 GCA_038229155.1 Bryobacterales bacterium
GGGCTGGTCACCGTGGAACTGCCCTGGCTGCGCGCGCGCCTGATTGAGACGGAACAGATTACGCCTCGCCATCTTCTGGCAAGCTGCGCCATTCCGCTGATCATGCAGTCCGTGCTCATCGAGGGCCGCAGGTTCACCGATGGCGGACTGATCGACAAGCTTCCCATCTGGGCGGCGGTGCAGATGGGTGCCACGGAAATCATCGCGGTGGATTCATGCCCCGCAGTGACCCCGTGGTGGGTGCAGGCCGGTTCGCAAGTGCTTACCCGGATCCGTCCCACGCCGCCCCATCCTCCCGACGTAAAAGTGACTGTAATCTCATGTTCGGAGCGGTTGGGGAACGCCCACGACGCGGTGATCTGGAAGCAGGAAAATGTGGAACGCTGGGTGGAGTTGGGAATGCGGGACGCGGCCCATGTGTTTGCACTACAATGAGGCGTTAGTTTCAAACTTTTACTGCAATCATATGCCCCAGTTCCGCATACATCGTATGAAAGACGCACAGCGCCAGAGCTTCCGGTGGGCTCCGCACGTCTCTGGTTCCGCTCAAGTAAAGCCCAAGGATTATGAGCCCGGCTCACAGGTGGAAGCGCTGACGGAATACGCCGCGTGGGCTCAGCTCAAAGGGTCGGAGCAGCAGTTGGGAGTTGGCGATCTGCTGGAAACAGAAACGGGCGAGCTGCGCATTTGCAAGTATGTCGGTTTCGAACAAGCCCTCTGGCTGGTGCCGGAGAAAGTGGACAACCAGTAATGCTCGATAGCCGGGAAACACGTTTAGGCGACATCATCGATGACTTTTGCGTGAAGTGTAAGCGCATCATGAACCACGCCGTGGTGTCCGCACTCGAAGGTAAACCGGCCAAGGTGCGGTGCCGGACCTGCTATAACGATCACGATTACAGGCATGAGTTGGCACCGCCGCCGAAGGTAGATCCTCGCAAGGCGGCACTGTTCCAGGAGGTGCTGGAAAAGATGCCCGGCACGGGCGAAGCGGAAGCTGAAGCTGAAGCCACGGTCGCGCCTGTGAAGGCGAAGTCTAAGAAGGCGAAGTAGCAGGAGCGGGTCGCTAAGGCCCGCGCTCCTGAAGTTGTTCCTTCCATCCGCCTTTGAGCGGTGAGGCAAGGGCGCGGCGCAAGAGTTCTGGATCCGGCGTCCCGGCTCGTGCCAACTCGCCCACAGCCGCCACGCTCACTTGTCCGGGGTCTTCCGTAATGAGCTCGATCGCATCGCCCGCGCCGATATCGCCTTCCTCCACTACTGAGAAGTAAAAGCCGCTTCGTCCGCTGCGCCAGAATCGCTTCACCATGTCCGGCCTGCCGAAGCGGAGCGCGAGTTTATAGCAGGGCATCCGGGGCTGCGTAACGCGCAGAACAGCGCTCCCGATTCGCACTGTGTCGCCAATGTGTATCCGGTCTTCGGTGATGCCTTCGGTGGTGAGATTTTCTCCGAACATGCCGAAGGGTATCTCCGTTTCGCCCAACTCGTCGCGCCAATAGCTGTAGTGCTCGTGAGGATAGGCGTAGACAGCTTTGTCGCGCCCGCCATGGACCGTCAGATCGGCCTGACGGTCACCCGCAAGATTGTTGCGGCGAAGCGCAACCCTGCCATCCACCGGCTCTTTGAAAATCGCTGTCAGCACCGCGCCGTTACCCGCGGGCACCTGGCGTGGCGTGCCCACATTCAGAGACATCACGCAGCCCAACTCAGCCTCAGCCATGGCTTACTTCGCCGCCCTTACCAGCCTGAAGCCCACGTGATAAAAACGGCTGTTCGGAAAATCGAAATTGCGAATGGTTGGCCGGCATAGCGCCGCATCGGTGAGCCACGCGCCGCCTTTGAACACGCGGTACGATCCGCTGGAAGGCCCCTTCGGATCGCTATGCGGACTGCCCGTGTAATAATCCGCGCCATACCAATCGCTCACCCACTCCGCCACGTTGCCATCCATGTCATAGAGGCCCCACCGGTTGGGCTTCTTACCGCCAACGGCATGCGTGGCATCGCCCGCATTGCCCTTGAACCACGCCTCTTCGCCGGTATCCTTCAGCGCAGCCGTCGGCTTGGCTCCGGCGCGGCTGGCGTACTCCCACTCCGCTTCCGTGGGCAGGCGAAATTTATATGTTCCTTCGCGATTGTTCAGGCGCTCCAGAAACAACTGCACGTCATCCCAGGAGACACTCTCCACCGGAAGATCGGCACCTTTAAAGTGGCTGGGCGTGGCACCGACGGCACCGTCCTCGGGATTCGGCTTATGAGGATCGCGCATCACCGCTTCCCATTGCGCCTGGGTCACCTCCAGCTTGCCCAATTCAAACGCAGTGCTAATCCGCACTTCATGTTCGGGGCCTTCATCGTCAAGACCCTTCGCATAGCCCATCCGGAAGGTGCCCTCGGGTATGCGGGCGAACGCATCGGCTCGGTAGAGCGCATCCAAGCCGGCAGCGCGGCCAGCTTGTGGTTGAGCCAGCAGCATCGCGAGCAGTCCAAACAAAATCACGCGTCTCAGCATACGGATTGCTCCTTCCCTCTAACGGTACAAAATTAGCTTGGTGTTAGCGATTCGGCGAACAGATTTCTGATATGCTCCCCCGCATGTCAATTAACAGGCGCGCTCTCATCGCGGGCGCATTCCAATCGGCCGGGCTCGCCGCCATCGGCCAATCCGTCGCGGAAGCTCAGGAGCGGGTCAAGGGTTCCTCGCCCATTTCACCCAAGGACAATCTGAAGATCACCAAGCTGGAAATGTTTCTGGTGAAACCACGTTGGTTGTTCCTGAAGATTCACACCAACGCCGGAATTGTGGGTTACGGCGAACCCATCACGGAAGGCCGCGCGCTTACCTGCCGCGAGGCAGTGATGGAAGTGGAACCTTATCTGATCGGCAAAGACCCGCGCCGTGTTGCCCACCACTGGCAGGCTATTTATCGCCATGCGTTCTATCGCGGCGGACCCATTCTGACCAGCGCTCTGAGCGGCATCGATCAGGCGCTCTGGGATATCAAAGGCAAAGCGCTCGGCGTTCCCGTATATGAATTGCTGGGCGGGCCCACGCGCGAACGGGTGCGTGTCTATGCCCACGCCGGCACGCCGGATGCGATGAAAGCTGCCATGGGCAAGGGTTTCACCGCGTTCAAGACCGGCCCTGCCAAGAGGCGTCCCGCGCGTTATATCGAAACGCCGGCGTCTGTACAGTATGCGGTGGAGAAGTTCGCCGAACTTCGCAAGACCGTGGGCAACGATGTCGATCTGGCCATCGATTTTCACGGTGCTATCAGTCCCGCGACGGCCAAGCTTTTGATTCACGGTCTGGAGCCGTACCAGCCCATGTTTGTCGAAGAGCCTTGCCAGGCGCAGAACCACGACGTGATGGCCGACATCGCGCGCGGCACATTTCTGCCCATCGCAACCGGTGAGCGCGTCTTCACCAAGTGGGGTTTTCGCGAGGTGCTGGAAAAGAAGGCCGCCACTGTGCTGCAGCCCGATCTCTGCCACGCGGGCGGCATCACGGAAGTGCGTCTGATTGCGGGAATGGCGGAAGCTTACTATGCGTCGGTCGCACCGCATAATCCGCTCGGCCCCATTTCGCTCGCCGCTGGAGTGCAGATCGCGGCATCCATTCCGAACTTCCTTTGCCAGGAGCAAGTCTCACTCGGCGAGGGTTATTTGAAGCAGCCTTTCACGGTTCGCGATGGGTACTTGGATCTGCCTACAGGCCCCGGTTTGGGCATTGAGCTCGACGAGCACGCCATGGCCGACAAGATCAATCACGATTGGAAAAATCAGGAGAGCTACGACGCCGATGACGGTTCGGTGACCGACTGGTAGAACCTGATATACTCCGCCTCAGAATCGCTTTGAGGAGGTGGCTATGTTTGCCACAAAGAGAGTTGCCGCGGCACTTGCGTTCGCGATTGCCGCCGCTGCCGCTGCTTACGCGCAGGTCAGTACCGCCGAGTTGAGCGGCACGGTTACGGATCAATCCGGTGCCGGTGTCGCCCACGCCAAAGTCAGCATCACGAAGGCCGATACGGCTGTTTTGCGCGAGGTGACAACCGATGCGCAGGGTGCCTATGTGGCCACCGCGCTGCAACCCGGAATCTATAACTTTTCCGTGGAAGCACCCGGCTTCCGCCGCACGCTGGAAAACGGCGTGGAACTGCAGGTGAGCCAGCGCGCGGAAATTAACTTCAAGCTGGAGTTGGGTAATGTTGCCGAATCGGTGGAGGTGGCCGGGACGGCTCCGCTGCTGGAATCGCAATCGTCATCGCTCGGCAGCGTGATCAACACGCGGTTGGTGGCGGAGTTGCCGCTCAACGGCCGCAATTTCGTCCAACTGGCAACGCTGTCTCCAGGCGTGAATGGAACGGGCTTCAGCACCGGTGGAACCATCATGAGCGGCACACGCCCCGATGATCGGCGCCCTGGCACGGAGATTTTCTCGAATGGCAATCGCGAAGGTTCGAATAATTTCTTGTACGACGGCATTGACGACAACGACCGGCTGACCCTTTCCATTGTGCTTCGCCCCGCGGTGGATGCTATTAAGGAATTCAAAGTTCAGACGAATTTGTACAGCGCCGACCTGGGCCGCAACTCCGGCGCGGTGATCGATGTGGTGACGAAATCCGGCACCAACCAATTGCATGGCAGCCTGTTTGAGTTCCTGCGCAATTCCGCGATGGATGCGCGCAGCTTCTTCAACGCGAAGAACACTCCGTTCCCGACGTTTCGCTATAACCAGTTCGGCGGATCGTTCGGTGGTCCCGTAGTGATACCCCGGCTTTTCAACGGCAGGAACAAGACGTTTTACTTTGTGGATTACGAAGGCTTCCGGCGCGATTCGCAAGTGCTGCAGAACCTGACGGTGCCGACGCTTGCCGAACGCAATGGGGATTTCAGCGCTCTGAGCAACAAGATTTATGACCCGTTGACCACGCGTGTCGACCCCGCGACAGGCCGCACCATCCGCGATCAGTTCCCGAACAACATCATCCCGGCTACGCGCTTCGACCCGCTCACCGCCGTGCTGATCAAGGCCTACCCCGCGCCGCAATCGAGCGCTCTGTTCAACAACTACATCAGCAACATGAGCCAGAAGCAGAGTTGGAATCAGGGCGATGCGCGCGTGGATCATCAGATCACATCGAACGACAATTTCTTCGCGCGATGGTCCATTCAGCAGACGGCCACCACGGTTCCCAACACGTTTCCCGCCACCACGCTTCCCGGCATTTCGGGCCCTATCAGCCTGGGCAATGAAGATTCTTTCGCGGGCACTTCTTTCACGCCCGTGCAGCATGCGGTGGCCAGCTACATTCACATTTTCTCGCCTCGCTTGCTGAACGAGGCGCGTGCCGGATTCAATCGGTTCAAACTGAATTACGCTCAGGAAGGTTCGTCGCTGGGCTCGGACCTGGGCAATAAATTCGGTATCAAGAACGCCAACAGCTTCCCGCAGCAGACGGGCTTCCCCATCATTTCGCCTTCGAACTATGCGGGGATTGGACAGAGCCGCTCACTGCCGATTTTTCGCACGGAGAACACGTTCGAATATCTGGACAACATGACCTATACGGTGGGCCGGCACACGTTGAAATTCGGCGAGGATTTCCGCCGTCGGCAGATTTCGGAATACCAGACCAACCGTGGAAACGGCCGGTTCAACTTCTCCCCCGGCTTCACCAACCTACCCGGAGTGGGCGGCACGGGCGATTCCCAGGCTAGTTTGTTACTCGGCTACCCCAGCCTGATCGAGCAGGATTTCGTGTTGGCTTATGTGGGACAGCGCGGTACCGAAAACGGGCTCTTCATCGCGGACGATTGGCGCTTCAATAACAAAATCACTTTCAACATCGGCCTGCGATGGGAATACTTTTCGCCATACAGCGAAGTGGGCGGACGCATCGCGAATTTCGATCCACGCACCGCCACCATGATCGTGCCCGGACGCAACGGAGGCAGTGACACGGCCGGCGTTCAGAGCGATTGGAAAGATTTCGCGCCGCGCTTCGGCATGGCTTGGCAGGTGGCCGAACATACGGTGCTCCGAACCGGGTTCGGGCTCTTCTACAACCCGAATGGCAATGGCGGCAACCTGCTGCGGGGCCAGCGCAATCTGCCGTTCGGCCCGATTGTTTCGAACACCCCGGGAGATCTTCAAGTGGGCCAGCGAGTGAGCGATGGCTTCCCCGCGCCACCCACGTTGAATTTGGCGGCGGCCGATAATCCTACTGGAGGCGTCATCGGCGTGGCAGGCAACTTGAAACAGGCCTACGCCGAACAGTTCAACTTCACGGTGGAGCATGAGATCGCGCCGGCGGCGACGCTGATTAAGGTAGCGTACGTGGGCAACCTGGGCCGGCGGCTGGGTACATCGTATGACCTGAATCTGCCGGTGCCCGGCACCACGCCCATCAATACACGTCGGCCGTTTTATGGCATCCGGCCCGGCCTGACCAGTGTGGGCTATTATGTTTCCGACGGTCGCAGCAACTACCACGCACTGCAGATCAGCGCCGATAAGCGGCTGGCGCAGGGCCTCTCTCTGTTGCTGGGATACACGTGGGCTCACAGCATCGATAATGTCGCGACGGATTTCGGCGGCGGCACCGGCACTCCGCAGGACGTTCGGTTCCGGAACAACGATCGCGGCAATTCCGCCTTCGATATCCGCCATCGCTTCACGCTGAGCTACGTGTATCAGCTTCCGGGTTTTCGCAACAAAGGGCTGACCGGCTTCTTTCTGGGGAACTGGCAGACCAACGGCATTCTGCAAGTGCAGACTGGCATTCCGTATACGCCGACTCTGGCTGCGTCCACGACCAACAACGGTGCATCGAGCCGCCCGGACAGCAAAGGTCAGGGCGCGACTTCATCGAATCCGACGCTGCAGCGATGGTTCGACCCGACTGCATTCACCACGCCCGCGCCGCTGACATATGGCAATGCGGGCCGCGACATACTTTACGGCCCTGGAAGAACGAATTTCGATGTGTCGCTATTCAAAGACTTCCGCCTTTCGGAGCAAGGGAAGATTCAATTCCGCACCGAGGCGTTCAACGTTTTCAACCACCCGCAGTTCGGCCAACCGAACGCCACAATCGGCAGCAATCAGGCCGGCGTGATCAGTTCGGTGGTGGGCAACCCGCGCCAGTTGCAGGTGGCACTGCGTCTTTCGTTTTAGGGGCTGCTCCTGCTAATCTGGAGGGACCACACCTGAAGTGACTCGGTAGCTCAGCCGGTAGAGCATTTGACTTTTAATCAAAGGGTCGCGGGTTCGAGCCCCGCCCGAGTCACCAATATTATCAAGGGTTTAGCTGGGATTGGACAGGCAAGACTAAAGCGCTAGTCTGCCCTATACAGGCTCTATACAGGTAGAGTCTAAAGAAAATTAGAGGAAATTAGGCGATATAGGCGAATGCTGTGAGAGGCCCACAGGCTCCTGCTCAGTAAACTGGAATTGCGCCATGGCCCTTGATAGCCCCAAGCAGTCCTTCTCCAAACGGCACGGGTACCACTCGCCACCTAAAGAAATCAGCATTTGGGAAGATGCGCCAGAAAGCCTCCGTCACTTTGTTCTTGAGACGGCGGTGGAAGTTGGAGCAACAGCGCACGCCCTACGGGACGCGATTTGTTCGGTGCTCCGGGTTCGGCCAAATCCCTCAAACTGGAGCGCCTACCCAAACGTTTGGGATGAAACCGAAGGTCTAGTAAGCTGTCCCGGTGATTTTGTTATAGCTGATTCTGCGACTGGGATCGCTGTAGGTCCAGCGAAATGGCTTGGCGGATTTAGAGTAAGCGCGAATGTATTTTCGGAGCTTGTTGCCAAGATCGGCGACCGATGTGAA
>JBBROT010000156.1:0-7831 GCA_038229155.1 Bryobacterales bacterium
GATGAAGCGCGTCGCCATATCGCGGTCGAGCGGCGGCGCAATCAGATGCCCCTGGAACAGATCGCATCCCAGTTCGCGCGCGATTTCGAACTGGCTGGCCTCTTCGATTCCTTCCATCACTACTTGAAAGTTCAGCTTATGCGCCAGCTTCACACTCTGAGAAACCACGTCGCGTGTTCGTTCCGTGTCAAGGGTGGCGGCGAAGGAAAGATCCAGTTTGATCTCGTTGAGCGGAATAGAATCGAGCATGTTCAAGCCGGAAAATCCAGTACCGAAATCGTCGAGCGAGATGTTCACGCCCGCGCTCTGCAAATCGCTCAGAATCGTGGCGGCGATGTTTGCATTGCTCGCCACGGCCCCTTCGGTCATTTCCAGTGTAAGTAGTGCGGGCGGCAGATCAAATTCGCGCAGCAACTCAAGAACATCCGCGGCGAATTGCCCGCTTTCGAGCTGCAAGGGGGATATGTTCACGGCCACCGGCATGGTGCAACCGCTCTCCCGCCACAGTTTCGCGGTACGCACGCCTTCAATCAAGACCCACTTTCCGAGAGCGTGGATCAAGCCGGAATCTTCCGCCACTTTGATGAAAGATGCCGGTTCAATCAATCCCATGCTGGGGTCGTCAATGCGCACCAGGCACTCCATGCGTACTACGCGGCGGTTGGAATCCACAATCGGCTGATACCAGAGCACCAGCCGGTTTTGCGCGATAGCCGCCCGTATGATTCCGGCCATTTCTGCGCTGCCGAAATCCACCTTCATACTGGATTCATAGAACAGCCCGCAGTCTCCGTTGCGCGATTTGCTTTGGTACATGGCGAGGTCCGCCAGGCGTACCAGCGCGCAGGGGGATAGGCCGTGTTCGGGCCACAGACTGATGCCGATACTAGCCGACACTTTGCAGGCCTTCGGGGAGCAGGCCCTGATCGTTTCCAGAATTGCTTCCGCCAGCAGTGCGGAGGTAGCGCGAGCGTCCCGTGAAAAGTGCAGCACAGCGAACTCGTCTCCGCCGAGGCGAGCCACCATGTCGCGCTTTGGCAGGCTGGCGCGAAGAGCTCGACCGATCGCGATCAGCAGCTTATCGCCCTCCGGGTGCCCCTGAGTGTCATTCACCCCTTTGAATCCATCCAGATCGATAAAAAGGACAGCAAGCCCGGTGGAATTGCGCTCCCCTGTAGACGTTGCGAGCGTCTGTTCGAAATGGAGACGGTTCGGCAGGCCGGTCAGAGAATCGTGCCGGCTCTGGAAGCGCAAATTCTTGTGATACGTATAACCCGTTTTCACCAACAGTACGATGGCGAGGCTCAGAATGCCGGATACGAAGTAAAAGCCGGTTTCGCGATACCAGGGAGACAGCACCGTGAAAGGAAATGCCGCCGGGCGCGGGTCCACGTTCCCATTTCTATCCATGGCGCGCACTCGAAAGCTGTGCGACCCGGAAGCAACACCCTGGATGGAGGTGAGCGTGGCGCTCTGGAAATTGCTCCAACGGCCACCGTCCAGGCTCCAGGAGAATAGCAGCCGCGCATCGGGCGTTTGCTTCCAGCGGTCCGCGCCTGAGTAGGCAAAACGTACTTCGCCGCCCGGGGGAGCCCGCCTTTGATTCTGGCTTTCTTGGATGGATGTGGTGGGAGGTTCCCGGTCGCTCTCCGGGTAATAAAGGCAAAGCCCCAGCGTTGTGCCCGCCCAGACTTTTCCAGCGCTATCGACGAACACCGTATAGGCCGCATTCGACGGCAAGCCTTCCTCCGAGGCATTGGAGACCCATACTCCATCCTTCAAACGATGAACGCCGGTTCCCGATGCCGCCCAAAGCGTGCCGTCCGCCGACATGGCAAACTTTCTCGCGCGATCCACCCCGCGTTTCAGCACATGGAAGCGGTGATTCCGGTAAGCCGAAATCGCGTCGCGATGGCCCACATAAATCGTTCGATCCGGGCCCTCCAAAAGACTAAAGGCCGAAGTTTCGGGCATGCCCTCCTCGGCGGAAATTCTTTCCATCGCGCCGTTCACAATGCGGACCATGTTTCCCGTGCCCCCTATCCAAAGCACGCCGGCTTTGGTTTGCAGGATCGCCCTCAAATCGGTAATGGGAATCGCACCCGCGCCAGGCACCGGCACGAACGCCTTACCATCATAGACTTCGATCCGTGAGGTGTTGCCGCCGGGCTGAACCGTCTGCACCCAGATACTATTCGCGTCCCGGCGCGCGATAAATCCAAATTTGCGCCCTTCCGGATGTGCGATCCTTTTCAGCTTTCCATCCGCAACATCCATGTCCAGCAGATGGCTGGTGTTGGCTGTCATCACAATCAAGTGACCATTGTCCAAGGGACAAAGAGAATTCGTTTTTCCTGCGTCCTGAGTTTCATCGGGCGGCAACTGGTAGGTCTTCCACCCGGTGCTGCTATGAGAAACCAGCAATGACCCGGAGGTAAACCAGTGTTTCCCCTGCCGGTCCTGCGCAATGTTGTTCACTGTGCGCCGCAGTTCAGGAGAGCCATCCGGCACCTGCCACAGCGGAGGAGAGTAGCGGGCTGCTCCCTGGGAAGTGGCCAACCAGAAAGCGTCTCCATCCTGCGCCACATCGTTCAACAGGCCGGTGACTACCTGATCCAGGTTGACCGTCCGTGGTGGACCGTTTCCCAGCGAGGTCAACCGGTCGGGCTCCATCGCCCACAAACGTCCACCGCCCGATTCCCATCCGCGCAGGTGAGGGCCTCCGGTGTAGAGTGACGTCCACCGGCCGTTCTTCAGCGAAAGCAACCGCTTGCGTCCATCGGGACCCGTCGCGGTGGTCAGAATTCCGTTGGCTTGAGTCTGGCTCGGAAAAACAAAGTTGGTGTACTTTCCGGACGGTTTTGGAAGTTCAGTCCAGCCAGATGAATCGGGAGCGAGAATGGCGAGTCCGCGCACGCCCGAAACGAAGTAAGTGCCCTCCCCGGCGGGCGAAATCTGAATGAAATCCCCAATTCCCGATTTTGCCGATTCCCGCAATACCGTCTGGGAGCCACTCTTCGACCAGCGGGTAATTTTACCGGCAAAAGCGAATAGCATATCGCCCGCCGGGGACGGTATCCCTGCAATGCGAGGATTCAGGTCTGTATTGAAGGCATACTCAAACCAGCGAAGGTGTTCAAAGCTTCCGAAGCCCGCAAAGTTTGCTATCTCGGGAACGGGATACTGGTTCCATTTGCCATGGGAAAAAAGAGACACGCCAGTCCGGCCGAGCGTGTATATATCTTCAGAGCGGCTGGCATCCATGGTGCCCAGGCTCGGTGTATCCGGAATGTTCGCCAGCCGGAAACCATCCAGTACGTCCATGGCCGCGACATCGCCATGACGAATAGTCACGCGTCCCGCCGGAGTCCGGCTCACCTGAGAAACAAAAGCCTCGACCATGCCGTCGCTTGTGTTCCACACGCGCCAGTTCACAGGCTCATTCTGGCTTCCAGAACCCTGAGCCAGCAGAGAAAAAACAGAACCGAGGATGAAAATTCTTAGCGGCGGAAGAAACATGGCCCTACCGATGTCTATCGGCAGGGCGGGAGAAAGCTTTACACCGAAAAGAATTAAAGCGTCAAAAAGAGTTCCTTGGAACCTCTAAAATGCTTTTGCGCCGGCTTCGGCAACGGTCTGGTCCTGCTCGCCGGAGCCTCCGCTCACGCCCAACCCGCCAACCACTTCATCGCCTTTTTTCAGTGGCACACCGCCCGCAAAGATCATCACCTTGCCATTGTTCGAGGCGTGTATTCCGAAAAATTGATCGCCCGATTGGCTATGTCCGGCAAGATCCTTCGTGGCAATGTCAAACGCCCGGGCCGTCCAGGCTTTCTTGATGGAAATATCGATACTGCCCATCCAGGCCTTGTCCATGCGCACATGCGCCACCAGATTTCCGCCGGCGTCGGCCACGGCGATATTCATGGGTTGACCGATTTTTTCCGCTTCGCTCTCGGCGGCGGCGATGATTCTTCTTGCGTCTGCGAGTGTGATCATAAGAGTCCTAATTTAGCTTACAGCCAAGCGGCAAAATGTCTTTTACGGAAGGGCTCTGGCGTCCTTTCCCACATCCGTCCTGAAGCTGGAAGCAGGCAAGCCGTCCCGGTTGTATAAACTCACAGCCGGGTTGTCCTGCCACGCGTAACGTACCGCGGCCGGTTCCGGCACATCGGCACCCTTCACAATCACGGCTTCCCCCTGAATCTTCGCCTCGGCCGGTACGAACTTGCCGTCCGCGCCAGCGATCCAGAAACCGGTAAGCGTTCCTCCTTTCGCAACCAACCCTGAGCCCACATGGTCGAACCAGAGTTCCACTTCGGGTCCCGCCACGGTCATCTCGCGATACGTCGGACCAGAATACTCAATCTTTTCTCCATAGGTGAGCGCTCGCGCAACCAGCGCCAGGCGATGCCCCACTTCCTGCTTATTCGTGGGGTGAATATCTTGCGGATTGCCCACATCGATGGCCAGCGCCTCCCCCGTATTCTTCAATTCCAAAGTCTGGTTCTGCGATTCGCGCAGCAACGGCCACCACCCGTTCGAGTTGAAATTCGCCAGTTGGACGAAATAAAAAGGAAAGCTGCCCTGCGCCCAAGCTTCGCGCCAGCTTTCAATCATCTGCGTGAACAACCGCCGGTACAGCCACGCGCCGGCCGGATTCGCATTGGCCTCGCCCTGATACCACAACGCACCGCGAATCGCATACGGTGTCAGTGGAGCGATCATGGCGTTGTAAAGCCCGCTCGGCGTGTTCGGGTGGCCCGGACCTTGCGGCGGATTCGGTTTGGCCGGAGCCGGCCTGCCAGCAGCTTTGGCAGCCGTCACAGCTTCGTTCCACTGGGTGAGTTGCCGCTCGTAATTCTCCTTAGTCGCCGGATACGCATCTAAAGTTTTCTGCCATCCACTTAGGTAAGGTTCCAGCGCCGCATCGTCCGCTAAATAGGAAGGCGCGGTCCAGGCCTGCGCCGGAGTGCCGCCCCAGGAACTATGAATCAACCCCATGGGCACACCCCGCGTCTTCCATATCTCGCGCCCGAAGAAATATTCCACTGCTGAAAAGCTCTTCACCGAATCCGGCGTGCAGATCTGCCAGCTTCCGCCAACGTCGCCTTGCGGTTGGTCGGCCACCGCTCTCTTCACGGTGAAAAGTCGAATCTCGGGATAATTTGCCTCCGCGATTTCCTGGGCTGAGTTCATGGTTCGCGACATGGGAAACTCCATGTTCGATTGGCCGGAGCCCACCCACACATCGCCCACCAACACGTCGTGAATCACTATGTTATTGATGGAAATATCGAATGGCTTCCCCGGCTTTAAGGGTGCCAGGAACACCTTCCACTGGCCCATTGCGTCCCCTTTCACAGTGAACTGCTGCTCGGGGAGGGTAACGGAAATGGACTCATTCGGTGCCGCGGCACCCCACAGCCTGACTGGCTTGCCTTGCTGCAGCAGCATGTGGTCGGAAAGCAGAGCGGGAAGTTTCACCTCCGCATGTAGCGCGACAATCGAAAATACCGTGAAGAAAACGCAGCGAAAACGCAAAGGCATCACTCCTCAACTGAAGATCATATCGCGCCTGCCTGTAGCTCTCGTTGCTGTCGCGTTCGCTTCCTTCGCTTTGCATGGCGAAGCCTCCGGCACCCTCATTGCAGGTGCCCAAATCGCCGACGGCACCGGGGCTCCATTGCGTCGCGCGGACCTTCGCATACAGAACGATCGCATTGTCGAAATCGGCGCGCTCAAAGCCCGGCCCGGCGAAACTGTGATTCCGGCGAAGGGGCTGGTACTCGCGCCAGGCTTTATCGATGCGCACAATCATTCCCAGGCTCTCGAACGCGAACCCAGCGCGGCTTCTCAGGTTTCACAGGGAATCACGACGGTGCTGCTGGGGCAGGATGGCTCCTCGCCATTTCCCCTCTCGGACTATCTCGAACAACACGCAAGACAGCCAGCCGCGCTGAACCTGCGAGTCCTGGTAGGCCATGCCACCATCCGCCGCAAGGTGATGGGCGACAATTTCCGGCGTGTGGCCACTCCCGCCGAAATTGCCGGGATGGTCCGGCTTGTCGATGAGGAAATGCAACACGGCGCGGCTGGTCTATCAAGCGGGCTTGAATACGAAGTGGGCAGCTATAGCGCCACCGAAGAACTCATCGCGATGGCGCAGGCCGCCGCCAAACATGGCGGAATCTATGTCTCGCATATTCGCGACGAGGCAGATCTTTCTCTCCAATCGATTCGCGAGGCGATTCGTATCGGCGAAGAGGCCCATATCCCCGTCCAGATTTCGCACATCAAGCTGGGCACTGTAGCCGTTTGGGGCAAGGCCCCGGAAGCCATCTCGTCGATTGAAGCGGCTCGCGCCCGTGGGATAAGAGTCACCGCGGACTGCTACCCTTACGGCGCGTGGTCGTCCACGCTTACCGTTCTCGTACCCGATAAGCAGTATGAAAATCCAGATAGCGTGGCCAAGGCCATTTTGGATATTGGGGGCGCGGCCAACGTCACCATCACCCGGTGCGAAAAGCATTCCGACTACGAAACACACTCACTGGCTGAGATCGCGAAAGCACGCTCGACCGATGCCGTTACCGTCTTTATCCAAATAGTGAAAGACGGAGGCGCAAACGTGGTCTGCCATGCCATGAAGGACGAAGACATCCGCTCGTTTTATAACGCTCCCTGGGTGATGGTGGGCAGCGATGGCGGCATCGGCATGCGGCATCCGCGCGGTGCTGGTACGTATCCACGCGTACTGGGCCTGTTTGTCCGCGAACGCCATTGGCTCACGCTGCCTGAGGCCATACGCAAAATGACTTCGCTCCCAGCCACGACTTTTGGCCTGGAAGATCGCGGCGTCATCCGGCCCGGTGCCTATGCCGATCTGGTACTGTTCAATCCAGACACCATTACCGATCACGCCACCTTCGCCGATCCTCTCGCGCTCTCCTCGGGAATCGAGAGGGTATTCGTAAACGGCATGCTGGTCTGGGACGCGGGGAAGGTCACAGGCAAGTATCCCGGTCGAGTGCTGACTTCTGCGACGATAGCGAAATGAAACTACTCGGCCCTATTGCGCTTTTTCTTGCCCTCTCACAATCGGCTTGCATTGTGGCCGGTTACAGCACCACAGGCGGCTGGTTTCTCTGGCCGGGCGGGTTGGGCCTGATTGCCGTTGTTCTCCTGCTGCTTCTAATGCGGCGGGGCAGGTAGCGAGCCGCGGAGGGCGCGACGCTGATGGACAAGATGGGTGTGAACCCGGAAGCCGTCGGCGATAGTACCGGAAAGGTGCAGCACCTCTCCCGTATCTAAGCGGAAACGCTCGCGCCTACTTACCCACTTCCAGAATCGTAAACGACCCCGGAACCATGGTGCCCCGCCGCGCTCCCGGTGCCGGTTTGCCGAACTCAGCGCCAATCAGCAAGATCCGCCCGGTCTTGGTATCGATGGTCATCGTCTTCGCCGAAGGCATCGTCTTCAGGTTCTGTTGCACTTCAAAAGTGGTGGCGTCTTTCTCTTTAATAAACGTCAGGCTTCCATCGCCCTGAGAGCTGATGGCTTCCATGGTCTTCGGATTGAACTGGGCACCGTCCACGCCCGCGCCGATCAGTAAAGTCTTGATGATCTTGCCATCGGTCGCGCTCATGATCACGCTGGTCGCGGGCTCGCGGCACTCCACAAAGAGAATGTTGTTCTCCGCGTCGAAGGCCAGACCCGCAGGGCCTTTGCTCTGGCCCAGATCGTAGTGCGCGGTCACTTTCATGGTCTCCACGTCCACCACCGCCACGTTGTCTTTGTCTTCCAGGTCGATATAGAGATGTCCCTTCAA
>JBBROT010000157.1:0-7777 GCA_038229155.1 Bryobacterales bacterium
ATTCATCGTCCCGCTCTGCTCGTCTTTCTCCCCGCCCATGACAAAGCAACCGGCGCGGCCATGATCATCGCTCCGGGCGGCGGCCATCGCTTCCTTTCGCTCGATATGGAGGGCACCAACCTAGCGAAGCCGCTGAATGAGCAGGGCGTCGCGGTATTCGTTTTGAAGTACCGCTTGGCGCGCGAAGAGGGCTCCACTTACAAAATAGAAAGGGAAGCCCTCGCGGATACGCAACGGGCCATTCGCCTGGTGCGGGCGCGTGCGGCGGAATGGAAGGTGAATCCAGCCAAGATCGCGATCATGGGATTTTCCGCCGGCGGCGAACTGGCGGCGTTGGTCTCGACGCGCCCCGGCGAGGGAAGCTCCGGTTCCGCCGATCCAATTGAGCGGCAAAGTGCCCACCCGGATTTTCAGGTTCTGATCTACCCCGGCGTTCACGCGGAAAACATCAACGTCACCAAAGACACGCCCCCAACTTTCATGCTGTGCGCCGACAACGATAAGGGTCCGGCCGCCGCCATCCCCGCTCTCTATATGGCGCTGAAGAAGGCTGGCGTTCCCACGGAAATGCACATTTACCTTACCGGTGGCCACGGGTTCGGTCTGCGCGCGAACCCCAAGCCCGGCTTTCCGGTTTACCAAACTTGGGTCGCCCGGCTGCAGGATTGGATGACGGCCGTAGGCATGTCCACGTCAAACTTATGAAGCGGCGCAGCCTGCTGGGAGGAATGCTGTCTTGCGCTCTTCTGCGCGGTGAGGCAACCTCGAGCATCATCGACGCGCACGTTCACTTCTATGATCCAACCCGGCCCGGCGGCATTCCCTGGCCCACTCCGAAGGACGAGATCCTCTACAAGCCCACTCTGCCGGGACCGTGGGCGCGGATGGTGAAGCCGCTTGGCGTTTCTGGTGTCATCGTCGTCGAGGCGAGCCCTTGGCTGGAAGATAACCAATGGGTTCTCGACCTGGCTCGCGAAAATTCCATCATTGCCGGCACGGTCGGATATCTGGAGCCCGGCAAGCCCGAGTTTCGTCAGCACCTGGCGCGCTTTGGCCGCAATCCGCTGTTTCGTGGCCTTCGACTCGGCCAGAAGGCGCTTCAGGCCGCGCTCGAAAACCCGAATGCCATGGCCGACTTGCAAAGGCTCGCGGGTGCCGGGCTGGCTCTCGATGTCATCGGCGACAGTGAAGTTCTCACCGCCGCGGCCCGACTCTCTGACGCCATCCCCACCCTGAGAATTGTGGTAGACCATCTTCCCTTCGAAGCGCCCCCTGATGCCTTACAAGCTCTGAAGCATCGCAAGCAGGTCTTCGCCAAAGTATCCGGCGTGGTCCGCCGGGTGGGCGACCGGGTCCCCGGCGACGTCGGCTTTTATAGTGAATCCCTCGACAAACTTTGGGATGTCTTCGGAGAGGACCGCGTGATCTACGCCAGCAATTGGCCTGTCTCGGAACGCATTGCGTCATATGCTACCGTGCTGCGAATCGTGCGCGACTACTTCGAAGGCAAAGGCGAACTCGCGGCGGGTAAGTATTTCCGCGCCAATTCGGTTACGGCGTATCGGTTGGTTACGCGCGGCTGAAAGATGCCGGAATGCGTGATCCAAGCTTTTGCCTCTACCTGGCCAACTCGTAAACGGTGACCGTTGCACCGCCAGCCCGGAAGGTATCGAAGGCGCGGTACCCCGCTTTCAGGAGACCGGCCTGCTTCTCTTGAAGGTCTTTGATCGCGGTATAACGCGTGGACGGAACCGCTATAAGCGTGATAGAAGCAGCACTCGTGGGGCAAATATGCTGAGCTAAAGACCGCTCGAAGAAAGTGTAAAAGCGCGGGTCGTCAGCCCCCGCGTATTGCAAGCATGCACCTGTGTCTGTCGCTTGTTTCAAGGCCACCGCGGCGGCACTCCAATCTTCCGATCGGTCTGAGAAATATCGAACATTTTTCACCATCGCTCCCATCGCAAAAAGGGTGAGGAGCACGGCCAACACTCGCGGCCGTTTCTCCTCAAGCAAACTTTCAATCCCCGCGGCGGCCAGCAGAATGATAGGCACCAGAATGAACATGATCTGGCGAATCGCGAAGAAATACCCGAAGGTGAGATCGGTTGCGAGCACGCAGACAGTCCCGGCGATTAAGCCCATCGTCAAACAAGTCCTCATCGGCGTTGGAATACGCCGCGAGCGAAAGCCAACGATTGCGAGCAGAATCAACGCAATTGAACACACATACCCGCCCCCAGAGATCTCTCGAATCGGCAAGAGAAGAAATTTCGGAGTGATCTTGAAGCCGACATCGGAAGTGACCGCTAAATAACTTTTCAAGTAGTTCGCCGTAGCCCAATACCAAGGGGAAAAAGCGATGCATGCCAGAGCGAGAGCGGCGGCTGAAAGAATCCGCACTGGCCGGTTTGTCTGAAAAAAAACTGCCCAGAGAACGTATCCCGCCTGCAAGAACAGAGTGTAAGGAGCAGTGTAGGCGCCCAGCACCAGCACCAGGAAATACAGCATTCCGTTCCAGCGGGATGGCTGCGCCAACAGGCGGAGGAATTGCCATGTTCCCAGAATGGAAAATAGAAGGGCGAGAGCATAAGGCCGCGCTTCGAGACCATACCGCAGTTGCAGGGGCAGCAGCATCCAGCACAATAAAGCAAGCCCGTATCTGTCCTCCAGGCGAAGCCGGCGAACAAGAACGATGATTCCCAGGCAACCGATCACACTGGACAATTCGGAAACAACCCGCGCTGAAAAGGGCGAAAATCCCAACAAGACGATCACCCCACGCTGAAGAAGATGGCCCAATGGAGCCGCTCCGGGAAAGGTGCTGACGTACGAAAGAAGATCAGCACCCGATCGGCCTCTTGTGCCAAATAGCTGCTGTATTTCGTCAACCCAAAAAGGCCGCTTGGCAGAAAGGCCGCCGAGGACAAGGCCATACACAACGGCCAGCAGGGCGTGCGGGCTCCGGGTGAACCAACGGCTTAAGATTCTGTTTCGCCCAAGCATCGAAGGCTGGTTTAAGTTTGGCAGAAATCCGTCGAAGATCGCTTGGCGGCGACCCCAGTCCCGCTGGCCGTCCTCGCAATGGAAATTGCCGCGCTCATCACTTTCGAAGAAATTGCGGCAAGCGCGGGCATCCGCTTCATCACCCGCAATTCGCCCGCGCCGCGGAAGAATCAACCGGAAGCCATGGTGGCCGCGGCGGTGGCATGCCATCTCTTCGCCGCGATGGCCCCGAATTCCACAATCGCCTGTTTCACAACCATGGAAATCTGACCTTTACCGATGTCACCGCCAAGGCCGGCCTGGAAGGCGAGGGCTACGGCATGGGTGTGGCTGGGGGGGACTACGACAACGATGGCCGAGCCGATATGTTACACAAACGGTAAGACCCACATACTCAGGAATAGCTGAGAAGAGTTGAACGGCCTTTTGCGCTTGTAAAGAAGATCTGCCTACAAATGCCCGATGCAACAAACTATTCGCAATCCGCACTATGGCCGGAGGCGGGGCCACGCGGGAAGGTGTCCGCCAGGAAATGTTCCTCGCCAAACCGGAGAGTCACGTCGTTCTGCTACGCGGCCAGGACGGCGACGTGCGCTTTCCTCCGATCTGCCCAAATTGCCAGTCGCCGGCTTCCGGCATGGGTGCAATTCAACGCGCCTTTGTGTTCCATGTTCCGAGCGAAAGCGACACGCCGAACAGTAGCGAACCGGTGGTAAATACGTTGCGGGTGCCTTTCTGCCCTGCATGCGCCGCGTTGCATCGTACGCAGGGCCGGGCATGGCGCGGTGGTGATTGGACTTTTGTTTCTAGTGTCGGCGTTGAAGCGCTTCTCGGCTGTCCCGGTGCTGCTCGGCGCATTCACAATGTTCTTCGCGTGGTAGCTTCTGCGCTCCGCGTGGAAGACCTCCCCGCATCTGAGTGTGCCCGCGCCAACCCCAGTAGACCTCGCTGTCGACTTCACGCCTTACCTCTCTCTAGCCTTTGAGCCGGCGTGGCGCGCATTCCAATTCCGATCGCCGCATTACCAGGACCTGTTCCGTGAAGCCAATGCTCACCAGCTTTGGAATCCGGAGAGCGAAGAAGCCCATGCCGCCCCAGCGCAGCGCGAGAAACGCTCATTTCAAACGACATTGAGTTTCGGAGTCGTCATGGCGGTACTGGCTCTGTGGCTATTGTGGCGTGAGTACTTCTAAATAGAGACTGCCGTATTAGCGCCGCAATCGCTATTTCGAAATAGCATCTCCAATAGCCTTCCCTGCTTTCGGGATTGCCGCGGCGTAATCCTCTCCAAGAAACGCTGCCAGCGTCGCCGCCAATTGGTTTTGCGTAACGGCCGCTACGTTCTTCCGCTCGCCCAGTCCCTTCGTATCGGGCCCCAGGAACGCCATCCAGATGTATTTCGAATCCGGCAGCTTTTCTCCGTGGCTCTTCCACTCCACAGGGTCGCCGCCCCGCCCGTGATCGGGGGAAAAGATGAGCGTTGTCCTGCCACGGTACTCGGGGAGCGACTGTGCCACATCCCAAAGCGCCCTTAAATACGCGTCTACCCGGTGAGCGGAGTTCAGGTATTCGGCGTAATTGCCGGCATGAGCCCAATCGTCCGTCTCCCCCAGAGACAAATACAAGACCTTCGGTTTTGCCGCTTTCAGGTATTCCAGCGCGCTGTAAAACGTCAGTCCATCGAACGGTTCGTCATCCCAGACTTTGGGCGTCTCGGCCTTCAGTTGGTTCAGCAGTTCCAGCCGGGGTGACATTGGAATCGCGGTGAGAGGATCGTAACCGGCATTCACCAGAAAGCCTGCCCGGCCCGAATTCAATATGGAAGGAAACACATCCCACGCGCCGAACGCAGCCACTTTGCCTTTGTACTCCGGCTTATTGTTCAGCCATTCCAATACCGTGACGTTGGGGTTCGGAATCTTGTCGTTGCTGTGAATCCGCGGGTCGGCGAACCCGCACAACGTTTCGCTATACCCGGGATAAGAAAAGTTCAGGCCGTTGGTCACGTAGACATCGGAGCCAACATCCCGGTTTCCGTAAATCTGTCCGCTCCGGGAAACGGTTGTCCAAAGAAACGGCATCAGAGCCTCGCGGCGCTCTCGCGGGGAATTGCGCCAGTAGGCCTTCTTGAGCGCATCGGCATTGGTCACGCCGCCGTTCTCCTTGTTCATCAACACCTCATCGGCTCCCTGGAAAACCTCCTGCCAGCGAAGACCATCGGTCATGACGAAGATCACCCGGTTGGCCTTGTGCGCGGTCTGCGCGGGTAAATGCGCGGTCCCCGTGAGGAGCAGAACTCCCAGCGCCAATATCGCTTTCATACGCCAGAGCATAAGCCCTTATTTAAAATTCGACGCGAACGCCCACTTGGCCCGTACGCGCTCCGCCGAAGTCGGTCCCCACCGCCGAGGTGATCTTTCCGAAGTTGGCATTGGTCAAGTTAAGAATCGGGTCCGCCAGATTCGTGTGGTTCAAAACGTTGGTGAACGACGCATTGATACGGACGCTTAAGCGTTCATAAATGGTAAACGCTTTGCTAACGCCTGTCGAGAGATTCACGGTGCCGGGGCCCTGTACCACGCCCACGCCGGAATTTCCGAAACGCCCGATGGGTGCCGGATCCGAAGCCGGGTTGATGCCGATGTTGCACTTGAACTGATTTGCGCCCACGGTTTGCCCCGGGCAAAGGAAAGCGCCGCGGTTCACCCAGCTATCGCGGTTTTGGTTAGAGGGAACGCTGTCACCGATGCGGTCCGGCCGCTGGTTGCGATAGAAGCCAGAACCCGTGCCCGATGGATCTCCGATACCGCTGCTGAAGTAAGGCGTCTCATACGGACCTGTCTGCACCAGAAAAATCGTGCTCACCTGCCACCCGCCGGCAATCGCGTCCACTAGGCGGTTCGTGTGGTTCATGTAGGTGCGGCCGCGGCCCAGGGGCAATTCGTAGACAGCGGTGGAGATGAAACGGTGGCGGCGGGTGCCATATGCATCGCCACGGCTGCCGGCACGATTATAAGCGTCCAGGTTGCGGCCGTTGCCGGTTTCGCCACCGAAACTGGTGGGGTTCGGTCCACCGGTGTCGGTTACGTTCTTGGCCAGCGTGTAAGCGGCGGTGAAGGTCAAGCCATTCTGAAAGCGGCGGTTGGCTTCCGCCTGCAGGGAGTGGTAGAAAGCCGTACCGCCCGAATCGCGGTTTTCTACTCGACCCCAGTAAGGAAAGGGGCGGGCGGTCAGCGGTTGCCGGGCATAAAACGTGGTGGAATAGGCGGATTGGTTGTAATTCTGGGACCAGCCAAGATTCACCGAATGGGAACCGATATAGCTGACACGAAGCCCCGTGTTGAAGCCGATATTGCGGTCCACTGACAGATTCCACTGGATCATGTAGGGGTTCTTCAGATTGATACCGTTAGCGGTACCGAAATAAGAAGTCCCATAATCATCGGCGGAAACGCCGCTGCCACTGGTTCGGGTATTTGGCCATGCAAAGAGTGGCGCGCCATTGGGACCAACGTTGTTGAAGGTACGCACGTCCGTTTGCGCGGTGCCGGTAAGCGAATACAGAACGGCCCCAAGCAGCGGAGCGTCATAGATGCCGAAGCCGCCGCGCACCACCGTGTTGCCGTCAGAAAAGGGCCGGTAAGCAAAGCCGAACCTGGGGAAAAAGTTAAACTGGTGCGCTTTCCGCAGTCCATCGGGCAAGCCTGCTTGCGTGTTGGTGGTGAACGGAGTGCAAGGCACACCCGGCAGACCGGGCCCTGCCGCGGGCAAATTCGGCGTACCAGGGCACGCATTGACGGCTTGCAGGAAAGCCGGCGCCAGCAAATTTCCGTAACCGGCGGGGTAGATCACGCGGCCCGTCTTGGGCACGCTCGGGTCGAAGTTGCCCACATACCCGAACTGGTCGTGGAAAGGCGGATTGTAGTCATAGCGAACCCCATACTCCAGCGTCAGTTTCTGGCTGAACCGCCAGCTATCCTGCAGGAACGCCTGGTAGCGCTGAGAGAAGCCGTCATTATCATGCTGCACGTCGCCGTAAGAAGTGGAAGTGGGAAGGCCCAATAGGAAATCCGCGTAATCGACACCGCTGAACGTTCCGGCAAAATTCGCGTTGCCATAGTTGTCAGAGTCGATGAAGCCCAGAGTGGTTTTCGACCGCATATAGCGGAAATCGAGCCCGCCTTTGATGGTGTGTGTTCCCTTGGTCCATGTGGTGGTGTTGTTGACCACGAAAGTGCGGTAGAGTTCCGTGCCATCCAGGCGGCCCGCACCCAGACCGGTAAGGCTGTTGAAACTGACGCCCGTGATTCCGTTGAATGGCGTGGTCGGCAAGCCTACAAAGCCCAAAGCCTTTTGAAAGCCCGGTCCATCGAAGGATGCGGTGCTGCCCGGGCTATCGGTCGTATAACCGGCGCGGAATTCGTTCAGCAGATTCGGACGGATCGCATAGTTGTAAGAAACCACCAGCGAGCGGTTCTGCTGCGTCAGGTTTGTTTCAGGCTGCAGAACGTCGTTGGGACTCAGGCGCGTCGCGTTCTTCAGGCTGAAGCGCCCGAACACGGATTGGGACGAACTGAAATAGTGGTCGCCGCGCACGTCGAACTGCTTCGATTGAATATCGGAAGCCTTGTTGACGTTGAAATTGTTCGAGTGCGACACCGTGGTGCCCCCGTTATTCGGATCGGGGAAAAACTTCTTCTGCAGCGCTTGCGAAATGGAACCGATGCGGCTTTGGGGAATGATGTTGCCGGGAAACTGTTTGCCTGTCGTCGGG
>JBBROT010000158.1:0-7777 GCA_038229155.1 Bryobacterales bacterium
GCTTCCATTGCGCCTCGCCCAACGGAATCTCCGTTGTGGCTTGCGCGATGGTGACAATCGGAATATCCGGAATATGATCTTTCACCGCACCCGATACATTCGCCGGGATGTTCTTCACGGCGAATGAGTATTCCAGGCTGTTGTGATTCACATCGAGCAGCGCCGGATTCTGACCCGCCACCGGCTGCCCGGCATAGGAATACTGCGTGTAGTAATGCGAGAACTTCCGGTAATTCAGTTTCGCCGTGAACGTGATGGCACCTTGCGCGTCTTTCGGAACGGACACGCGATAGTGCGCCACATCGGCCGCGCCCGGAGGAATCAAGCGCACATACAAAACGGAGCGCATTTGAAAAGCATTGCGCTTGTTGATCATATTCCCGTCGCCATCCAATTGATAAGACCTGTAAAAATGCGCCCCGCGTTCCACCGGACCCTTACCATCGTCGTCCACTTTGCCGCTCCAGAAAATCTTGCGGCCTGTCGAATCGTGTCCTTCGAGCTCGAGCCAGACATCGAAAGAATCCACAGTGCCGCCAGGAAAAAAATGGCCGATCTTGCGTGTCCGCACCACCACGTCCACGCGCGCCGTTTGCCCCGGTGCCAACTTCGCTCCGGCACGGTCGATAGGGGCCGCGAGTTGAGACACTTCGCGAATCACCGCCGGGCCGCTGTGTTCCGCCTCCTCGCCCACCGCGAAGCTTGACATGGTGTCGGGTGCCTCCGCTTTGCGGCGCACCATTTTCGTTTCGCCGTCTTTCTCGGCGATGGGCGAGACCGCGAAAATATCCACGGTCATGAAACCGCTTTTCAGAAATGCTTCCGTGGCCTTGCGCTGCTCTTCGTCTTTATTCACCACAGCCAACGCTAGATTTGCGCCCGGAAAACGGTGGGAGTGAATCTTGCCATCGTGGCTTCCGGGGTCGGTCGAAGGCACCATCGGCATGTGGCAATCCGAACAGGTGCTGGTCTTCGGTGGATAGTAAAATGACCGCGCGCCCTGACCCGATACGCCGCTCGCCTGCCAGTTATCGTAATCGTTAAAGCCGCGGACCCACCGGTAATTATTGACTGGGACATCCAGGTGGACTTTGTGGTAACTGGCGCAAAACTCGGCCGAATCCTGCCGCATGAATGGCTTCAAGAACGCGCGCCGGTGCGGCTCCGGGTTCAGATACGTCAAGAAATGATTCGCGGCCCGGACATATTCGTTCTTGCTGTTCGCCAACTCATGCAGCGGTGGATACTCCATGGTGAATCCGCCGTTTCCCATGGAACTCTGCACGCTCACAATGGAATGGCAGCTCATGCAGCCCAAGCCGTTCTGCGCTTCGGGAGTATCGATCTGTTCCTTGATGGGCCTGTCCCAATTGCCGTTCAACAGCAGCGCATGGTCATGGCACCCCGCGCACCATTTGCTGGGCTGGGTCGTGCCCGCCACATCCTGCATGTACTCGATCGACTTACGGTAAAACTGATTGTTAAAGCTGGCGAAGTGGTGCGCGGAACTGTTCCACTGCTTGTATATGTCCTGATGGCATTCACCGCAGCCCTTCGAATCCATGAAGAAATCGGACGGAATTTTCCCGCCGGAGACGGTCTGCAGGGACGACGGAAAGAACGGGCTCTTTTCGCCGCCGCCTTCCCCCTTCATGGAAACCGGGGCGGTCAACGGATTCGTGATGCGAAGCGATGGATCCGGACGCCACCATGAGTAGATGCGCGGAACCAAGGCGGCAAAAAGCAAAAACGAAGCCAATGCCACCCAACGCCGCGGACGGTTCAGGTAAGGCACTACCGCGAATACCGATGCCACTCCCAACACAATGTGCAGCCACAACACTACCTCGTGATTGCGAGTGTTACCCGCGATGGCAAGATACAAACCCGCCACGGCCGCCGCGAGAAACATGCCCAGCAGGGGGTGCCTGCGCAACAGCACCAGAGCGCCAGCTGCCAGCAAGGTACCGAGCAGCAGGTGCAGCAGCACACTGCCCATATAAAAAATACTGGCGGGATGTACCGCCGCAATGTACGCCGAATTCACCAGCAAAAGGGCAAAAGCTGCCCAGAACCACTTCATTCCGAAACTGTCTCCCGTAACGGCCGAATCAAGCGCAGGGCGGGCCGTGTCAAATAGTCGCGCCGATACTTTTGATGAGTTGCAGCGGCCGGAAAGTTTTCTTCTTTTGGATAAGGGTACGCGCTCATCCCGTGAAAAGGCAGCGGCTCCACCGTCTGGCCAAACGCGGTGTTCGGGTCGGCATCTTTGGCCCAGCCATCCACCAGCAGCAGAAAATCACGCCGCCATCCGGCAGGTAGCGGCGGCAAGGCATGTGACGAGTAGTGAAGGGTCACTTCATCGCCCGCGCCCATGATCAAGAGCCGGTCATCCACGCTCGTCACCAGTTCCGTTACGTCTCCATAACGGGTGTACATGCCGGGTGTGGGGTTCCACATGGTGAGCGGCATGGGCTTTGCATAATCGAACCGTTCCGGCTGCTTGCGGGCAGGATGAATCACCGGCGTCGAAAATCCGCGATAGTGTAGATCCGCCTTACGGGCATCCATGGCGGTGAGGCGCACCTGAGGTGCTGCAACTTCCTCGCTCAGGAAAATTTCATCCCAATAGACGCACAGGTTGGTGACGATGCGGACCTCTCGTTTCAGCGAAAGCCACTTGCCCGTCAGATCGACCGTGATTGTCTTCGGCTTGCCGGAGGGAATGCCCATGTCCTCTACGACGGTGCGCCACTCGCCCGCCGCGTCCTTCATTTGAAGATAGGGAAAGACCAGCCCGCCGCCTTTGCGTTGGCTCTCACCCAGGAAAGTGCTGCCGTCGGCCCAATCCACCCAGCCGTTCAGTAGTAATACAGCGCTGCCATTGGCGGCCGCGCCGGTGAAATCGAGATCGAGAGTGTGCAACTCCGCCGTGCCCGCCAAGTTTCTCGCGAACGCATCGGGGTATTGCAAATCGTGCCGCAGCAGAGCGGCACGTACGTCGTTCCCATGCCCATCGCGCGCAGTTGCGGCGTACACCCGCCGCGTGACACCGAAGAGGCGAAATTCCGGGAAAGGCGGGCTTTTGAATTTGTCGTTGGTGAAAATCTCGCTCGTTGCAGAATGATCCACAGCCGTCAATTGCACCTGATCCAGGTAGGAAACCTCGTGCAACTCCTCAGTGATGCGCACTTCGTATTCGCCGTCCTTCTCACGCAGCGCACGACCGGGAATTTGAATGTATTCGTCATGGTCTACCGGAAAATATTTGCCGTCCGCCGAAGATGCGCCTAGCGGTGCCACGCCCAACACATCGGTGATGAATTCAAAGCCGGTGCCATTCCACGTAAAGATCATCGGGCACGAACCCGAGAGGCGCTCCGCCTCAACAATGGTCAACGCCTCGTTGGCTTTCTTTCGCGGCTCGTTCTGAATCAGCCCATTTGGCCACGTGATACGCACCGTGTCCGCTTCCGCATATGCGGCCAGAGGAAACCAAAGAGGCCCGTTCACATGCACTTTCTTGTTGTAAGTCGCTCCCGCTTTCACCTCCACCGTCGCTGTGCTGGCGGACTTTACATTCTTCACGCCCTTCAGCCCGATCTTTAGCCAATGCTCCTTCGGCGCGGTGAGGTTTTCGAAATAGCGCACCGTCCCATCCTGCGCCAGGTCCGCCAGGTTCCACTCCAGCGCCAGTGCCGTGTGCACCGGTGCTAGTGACGTGCCGATCCAATCGCCGAACGCCGCACTTACGGTCGCGTTGACACCGGAGGGTAGCGCAGCCGCTTCCAGCCTGCCGTCGTGATTAAGCAGAAATGTTCCGCTCGCCGCCAGATCGATAAATGAATCGTGATTGAAATCCGCCGCGAAGAGCGATGTCTCGCCCGCCTTTATTCCCGGCAAAGGTGTCGCGCGAAATTGTCCGTTCAACAGGTCTTCATACAGCACGCCTTCGCGATCGCTATAGGACACCACCAGATCCCGTGCCGCGGTCTCAGCATGCAGAGCGAAATGAACGGCGTTGAGCGGCTTGCCCGGGACGAACGGAAACGCTTTCGTGGTCTCCGTATACGTGCCGTCGCCATTGTTCCGCATCAACACCGGCTTGTCGCCAAGCAGCATCAGGTCCAGATCGTAATCGTGGTCATAATCCAGCCAAATCGCTTTCCGATATATCCCTTCGGGCAGCGCTATTTCCAAATTCTTATAGACGCCTTTCTCCGCGCGATAGATCGCAGCGCCTTCGGTAGTGATCACACAAACGTCTTCGCCGGCCTCAAGCGCGACCACATTTTTCAAAGATTCGAAGCCATTCCGGACCAAGGCACCGGCGCGAAACGTCTTCACTCCCGACGCGTTCCAGGATACAAGATCCGAGCCCACCGCCGCGATGCCCGTCACCCCAGTCGCAAGCCCCTTCTCCGCAAATTGCACTTGCGGCAATTTCGCCGCAGGCAGATCGATCCGGTCGAAAATCTCGCTGAACTCGCTGGATTCCATATCTTCCGTAATCGGCTGGCCCGCCTGGCGTTTCTTCACTTCCTGAAACGAAGCCAATTCACGAGCCGCATCCGCTGCCCGCCCCGCCTGCCGGTATGCGTTATACAACTGGAAATGCGGCCCCGCCAGATTCGGCCCTAGCCGCGATGCCGTCTCAAACTCTTTCAAAGCCTCCGCGGGCTTGCCATCCAACTTCAACAGGGCCGCCAGATTATGATGTGCCTTCGCATCGCCTGGAACCAGCTTCAGCATGCCGCGCATCTGCGTGATTCCGCGCTCATACTCTCCGGCCCGCTTCGCCTGGACGCCCAGATTAAACCAGGTGTGCGGAATGGAAGGGTCCTGCTTTTGAGCTTTTTCGAGTTCAGCAATACCCGCAGGTATCTCACCAGCTTTCAACAGCGCCAACCCATAATTGACGCGCTCCCGGGCGGCGCTGGGGTTCAGTGCCAGCGCTTGCTTGAACTGCTCCACCGCTTGCGTCTGCGTGGTGGGGTTCTCATAAAATGCCTTCCCCAAATTACGCAGATGCCAAAGCCGGTCCTCATACGGAGAGGCGCTGAACAACGCAAAACCCAACAACAAAGCCGCTACATTGCGCAAGATACCTATAGCTTATATGGAGAGAACGTATTCTGGAGCGGCGCTGGGGTTAACCCCACCACTGCTCTCCCGGCATCAAATGCGCCTTCGCCACATCCGGATTAATCTCAATCCCCAACCCAGGCTTGTCCTGGATAGTGAAGTAACCGTCTTTCCAGATGGGCCCTTCATGGATGACCAGATCCGGCCACCACTCCACCCACTTGGCCAGCTCATGAATCCGGAATTCGCGCATGCTGGCAGCCGCGTGAGCCGAAGCGATGGTACCTACGGGGCTCGCCGGGTTATGCGCTGCGGTCCAAATGTAATAGAGATCCGCCAGATCGGAAATGCGCTTCGATTCCAGCAACCCGCCCGATTTCGGAATGTCAATATGCACGCCCGCGCAGGCCTGGCTCTCAATTAAGGTGCGGAAGCCGTGCCGCCCATAGAGGTTCTCTCCGGTGCAGATAGGGATGTCGGTAGCCCGCGAAACGCGCATCATCGCGTCTGTATTTTCGGGCGGCACCGGATCTTCCAGCCACATCGGCTTCACATGCTCAAGCGCTTTGGCGAATTGAATCACATCGTTTGTGTCATACCGCCAGTGGCACTCGATGGCCATATCCACATCCGGCCCCAGGGTCTCGCGCACGGTGTCCATCGCGCTCACCACGCGGCGTATATCTTTGCTGGTTACATTGCGCGCAAACGGGTCATGCCCGGGTTCGCGATATTCCGGGTCGGCATCGCGCTGCACGCCGTCACCTTGAAACTTGAACGCGGTCCAATTCCATTTCTCCGCTTTGGCCTGATGCACCTGCTCCCGCCAGCTTGCGGCGGAATTCACATCGGGGGGCGTCTGCAGCGTTCTGTAAAAACGAACCCGATCCCGAAAGCGCCCGCCCAACAAATTGCAGACGGGCGTGCCTAAAATCTTGCCCGCCAGATCCCAAAGCGCAATTTCAATCCCGCTGGCCGCCGTCACCGTAGCGCCTCCAATCGCGCCCGCGCCCATACTCTTCATGAGCATCCACGTGTAAAGCTTGTCCACGTTCAAGGGGTCTTCGCCGATGATGAGCGGCTTCAACTGGCGCAGCACCAAGTCTTTCACGCCAGGTCCCCAATACGCCTCACCGATGCCATAGAGGCCGGAATCGGTCTCAATCTTGATCAGGTTCCAATCCCATGTGCCGCGCACAATCATGCACTTCACGTCGGTAATCTTCACCTTGTTGCGCAGCGCTGAGGCGGCCTTCGCCCATGGCCCCACGAAGAGAGCGCCCCCGGCCCCCAGCGTCTTCAAGAAACTTCTGCGATCCGTCAGCATGGGAGCCATAATATCCCGTATGCGGCGGCGCGAATTTTTGGGCTCATGTCTCACCGGAGCGTTGGCTTCTTCTCTCAATGTCGATCTCAATGCCGAGCGGTCCCAGGGCAGGCTCACCATCGCCGCCGTGGAGATGCTGCTGATCAGCGGCCATCGGGAAACGGAAACCGGCGCGAACGCGCAATATCAGGTGAACCCGCTCTATGTCTATGACGACTTGCGGCCACCCGTGTATCAGGACAAGCCTTCTCAACAGAAGTCCGCTCCGCTATCGCAGTTCTACCTTCGCATTCGCACTCAGCAGGGCCTGGACGGTCTCTATGGACCTATCGACCGCGAAGCCGCGCTGGTGGTTCACGAACAACTCCGGTCGTTTCTCATCGGCAAAGATCCACTGGCGGGCGAAACGCTGTGGGACCAGATGTATCGCTCCAACCGTCACTCCCGCGCGGGCTTATTTCTGATGGCCATCAGCGCCGTGGACAACGCCCTGTGGGATTTGCGCGGGCGCTATTTCGAAACGCCGGTGTATCGTCTGTTGGGCGGTCCCACGCGCGAATCCGTCGAAGTCTACGGTAGCTGTCTCGGCTATTCTCTGGAACCGGCGAAGGTGCGGGAGCGGGCGCTTGCGCTGAAAGCGGAAGGCTATCGCGCGCAGAAATGGTTTCTCGCTTATGGGCCCGGTTCAGGCCCCGAAGGCATGCGCAAGAATGTGGAACTGGTGCGCACTCTGCGCGAGACTTTGGGCGATTCCACTGACCTGATGTTCGATGCCTTCAGCGGTTGGGATGCGGCGTATGCACTCGTCTGGGCCAAGCAGGTGGAGCAATATCGCCCGCGTTGGATTGAAGAAGCGGCGCATCCGGAAAAGATGGAAAGTTTCGTTGAGTTGCGACACGGCTCTTCTATACCCGTTGCATCAGGCGAACATTTTTACGGCCGCTGGGAAGTGGAACGCTACTTGCGCGCCGGTGCCGTTACCGTGGTGCAGGCCGACCCCGAATGGTGCGGAGGCCTGACCGAGTTAATCAAGATCTGCGCGGTCGCCTCTACTCACGATGCGCAAGTGATTCCGCACGGCCACAGCCTTCACGCGGCGCTTCATGCCATTGCGAGCCAATCGCCCATGACGTGCCCGCTGGCCGAATATCTGATTTTGAAAATGCGAAGCTATTACCATTTCGAAAAGCATCCGCCGCTGCCTATCAGAGCCCGCATAGCTCTGCCAGAGGGGCCTGGCTTCGGCATTGAGCTGGATATGGCAAAGATCGAAAAGCAGAGCGTCTTTCAGCTAAGCGCGTAAGTCTTTGACCATTCGCGCTGATGCCCAATATGCAATCGCCTGGATGGTCAGTGAAGGGTTGA
>JBBROT010000159.1:0-7735 GCA_038229155.1 Bryobacterales bacterium
CTCGGTACCGATTACGTCGATCTCTACCAGATCCATCGCTTCGATTACGAAACGCCCATCGAAGAGACTCTCGAAGCACTCGATCAGATCGTCCGCCAGGGCAAGGCTCTCTACATCGGCGCGTCATCCATGTATGCGTGGCAGTTCGCCCAAATGCTCGCTAAGTCGCGCGAACTCGGCCTAGCCAAATTCACCACAATGCAGAATCACTACAACCTTATCTATCGCGAAGAAGAGCGCGAAATGCTCCCGCTTTGCCGCGAAATGGGCATCGGCGTCATCCCCTGGAGCCCGCTCGCGCGCGGCTTCCTAGCCGGCAATCGCACCAAGCAGGATCACGGCGAAACACTCCGCGCCAAGACTGACGATTACGCCCAGAAGCTCTATTACCAGCCTTCCGATTTCACCGTAGTCGATCGCGTCACCGAAATTGCGAAGCAGCACGGCGTTAGCAACGCGCAGATCGCGCTCGCCTGGGTGCTCGCTCAGCCCGGCATCACCGCGCCCATCATCGGCACCAGCAAAATGCCGCAGCTCGATGAAGCCATCGCCGCGCTCAACGTCAAGCTCACGCCCGAAGATCTCACCGCGCTCGCCGAGCCTTACCAGCCCCACGCCATCCTCGGCCACTCCTAGCCGCTCCTACCTCTTCACGCATCGAACAGTATTCACGTCGCGGCCCAGCTCCGTCGATTCTTCTTCACGGTTTATTCATAGAGTGGTAACACACCCGGTTCTATGATCCCAAGTAGCAGCTACAAACAGCACTGTCTAGAGATAGTAGCCGGGGGGTAAGAAATGCCAAAAGCTGGCGATCTTCAGCCGCTCTCACCACCACAGACTCCGCACTCGCCAAATGGCCGGAGAAAACTTGTTCAGGCTTGGCCGATCGGGGCGGTCCCCTTGGTTTATGCCCTTGCCCAAGCGCTTCGGAATTTCGGCAAAGTCGGCCTCGCTATTGACCCTGCACTCTGGCAGTTTCTGTCAGTCGGAGTCAGCTTCGCCGTAGGCCTCATCGGCGTGGTAAGCAAATCGCCTGTTCTCGTTATGGGATTCCGCTTTGTGTGGATTCGGCTCTACAAGGAACTCGGCCTTATCGACCGAATTAGCTACCCGCGATTAAAACGAGCAATCGAAGAGGCATTCGAAGCAGACATCAAGCCCAAAGGTTAGCGAGCAGCCGGCGTGTCCACCGGAAAGCGGCGCGACATTGCCGCCGAAAATTCTTCCGGCGTTATCTCGTTGTTGAGCCGCTTCCGCCCGATTTTCACAGCGTCGATAAAATCGCCGACCGCATCGCGGAACAAATAGCGCAGTCCTTTGATCGGGGTCAGCGGCGTCTCCTCTCTAAACGGGTCACGGAAATTAGTGATCATCTGTATTGTTCTCAAGAGCCTTTGCTGTGCAGTCTTCCTGCAATCGTATATCGCCTAAAACATAAACCGCAAGAATTGTTTTAATCGAACGGCTTCATATCGCACAAGTTCCCAGTGTAAACGCTTTGGCGAGTTCGTTCCCATACGTCCGCGATCCTAGCCGCGCTCACCGGCGCTTCGTCGCGATCAGTTCCCAAGCCTCGCGCAAGAGCCCGGCCAACACAGTGACATCCACGCGCGCCAGCACAAACCCCACCCAACCCTTCACGCCCACATAAGGCGGCCGGAAGTAGACAGCAGGCTCTTCGCTCACCAGCGCTTCCTGCACGCCCGCGCGCGCCGGAACATAAACCGCCACGTGACCATCGCCATGATGATTGTTCGCGAACATGGCAAACACGCGCTTCTTCACAAAGAACGTCGGCTCTCCATGCGACAACTTTTCTTCCATTCCCTCCAGCGCCATGCATAATCGCCGCACCCGCTCAATCGGCGTCATCCGTGAAATTCCTCCGCCGGAATCGGCTGTCGCACCAGCAGCAAATAAGCACATGCCGAAATCAGCGTAATCACCGCGCTCAACGTCAACGCCTGTGCGAAGCTGCCCGTCTTCTGCACGATGAACCCCGTCAGCAGCGGTGCCAGCGCGCCCCCCAGATAGCCTCCAAAATTCTGTATCGAACCCAGCGACGCCGTGAACTGGCTCGGCGCGGCAATCGGCACCGTCGCCCACGCGGCGCTGCTGGCGATATAAATCAAAAACATCGATAGCGAAATAAATGTCAGCGCGGCTGCGTTCGATTGCGCAAACTCCGTCCCCAACGAACACGCGGTCACCCCAAACAGCGCGGTCGAAATCAGCACCTTGCGCCCCGCCATCGGCGTCCATCCGCGCCGCGTCAGAAAGTCGCACAGCCACCCTCCGGTCACCGCGCCGACGCACCCGAAAAAGAACGGTATCGACGCCAGAATGCCCGCCCGCGCAATGCTCATATGCCGCTCATGTTCCAGATAGTAAGGCAGCCAACTTGTATACAGCCACAGCGTGTAAATGGTCCCGAAGAAGCCCGCAATCATGCCCCATGTAGTCCGGTGCGCAAACAACTGCTTCCAATCCGCGAAGGAAGGCCGCCGCGTGGAGGTATTCTCATCGCCTTCGGTCAGATAGCGAATCTCATCGGCCGTTAAATCCACCTCAGCCGGATCGCGATGTACCAGCCACCACACCAGCGCCAGCGCAATGCCACCCAGGCCCACAATCACAAACATGGAACGCCAACTCATCGTCAGCATCAGAAACGTCAACAGCGGCACCGCGATAAAATTCCCCAGTGACGAGGCCGCCTGGCACAGCCCCGTCGCAAACCCGCGCCGCCGTATATCGAACCAGTCGCGCACCACGCGCGCGCCCCCCGGAAACAGAGGAGCCTCGCCAATCCCCAACGCAAACCGCGCCAGCATAAACGTCTTGAAGCCGATCACGAAGCCGCCCGCCGCCTGCGCCAGCGACCAACTAAACAACCCCAGCCCCAGCATCTTGCGCGGCCCGAACCGGTCAATCAGCGGACCCACCGGCAGTTGCGCAAACGCGTAAGCCCACAGGAACGCCGAAAGCAGCAGCCCCATGTTCGCCACGCTGATACCAAGCTCTTCCTGTATCAGTTTGTTCGCCACCGATAAGGTCGCGCGATCGATATAATTCAGCGCGCCGCCCGAAACCAGCAGCACCAGTGCCCAACGCTGTATCCGTCGGATTCGCGCCGAAGGTTCGCTCACCGCCGCGCTGGTGATCACAGGTTCGCTTTATACAACGCCAACAGCTTGCCCCACGCCCGCTCCGCTTCCGCTTTGTTGTAAACCGGCGCACCGTTTTGCGGCGTTGAATCCGGCATGCACCACCCATGCAGTGTCTCCGGATACACCTCCACCTCGGCATGCACGCCCGCCGCGTCCAACGCTTCTTTCAACTTCACTTTCGCATCGGGCTGCTTCGCGTCGTCGCTCGCCGCGACCCCGAAATAAAGCGCGGCCTTAATCTTCGGAGCCAGCAGATGCGGGCTCTCCGGCTTATCCGTCACCAGCCCTCCGCCGTGAAACGATGCGCCCGCTCCCACGCGCGCCGGAAGCGACGCCGCGGTCCTCATCATCAGCGGGCCGCCCATGCAATAGCCCTGCACCCCTATCTTCTTCCCCTTGTCCACTTGCTTCTGCGCATCCAGAAACGCAATGTAAGCCGCCGCGTCCTTCTCGCCATTTCCCGGCGCGCCCACCGACGCCATCATCGGCCGCAGCTTCGCCATGTCCGCCGGATTCTGAAAACTCACATCCGAGGCACTCTTAAACGGCGCCTTCGAGATCCGGTAGAAAGGGTTCGGCACCAGCACCGCATATCCCTCCGCGGCCAGGCGCTTGGCCATGTCCCGAGTGGCCGCCCGCAGCCCGAACGCATCGCACCACAGCAGCACACCCGGGTGCATGCCTTCCTTCGGATGAACGAACGTCGCATCGCACACGCCGTCCGGAGTCTTGATCTCTACATCGCTCTCCACCACGCTCATACTCGCGCCCTCGGCCATCGCGCCCGACGCGGCGGCGAGCCCCGCGGCCATAGGCAGCGCGACAAAATCGCGGCGCCCCAAATCGCCCGCTTCATTCTTCTGGTTCTGGTCCATGTTGGCTCCCGGATAAAGTCTACCCTGAACATCCGGTCACGCAAATTTCTGCTTTATTTTTCTGTTCCCGCTCAGCACTTTGCGCCTGAATCGAATTGCAGCATCTTCTAAACCGCCCTTACCTTGCAGATGCAGACTGAGGCGCTTTACTACCACATAAAGGACGATATGTTCGGTATTCGGCTCCTAGACTTTGCGTCTAGTTGCGCCGACCCCACGGAAACTCCACTGAGGGCGCACATTGAGCTGCTTTTAAATCAACTCTTGTAGCACCCCACGCAACGCCCTGCTTGTACGGCAGAATGGCACTCCTATATCTTCCATCCGCATCGGTCTTACCTTTCCCACTATGGCGCTCCCCTTCAGAAACAGAGTCCATCCCCATCATCCGAAATAAGCCCAACTCGAACAGGCTCACCGGGAACGGGTTGTACAGGCAAGTCAATCGGATCGTTTGGCTTCTCAGCAGACCCACAGGTGCCCCTTCAGAACTTCGCTTGGCCCTTTCTGTGTCACTGGCCAAGCCACAATCGAGTAAATCGCATCTTTGGGTATGCCCTTGGCAACTAAGCGCAGTCTGATTACCTGACCCGATCGCGAGAATTCCTGAATAGCAAGAGACGTATTTTTCGTGCTCGCTTTGGGGCCCCAAGCCTCGTGCATTCTAACCAGATTTTCGGCAGAGTTGGAATCTGAGCCAGCTTGTCCCCAAACGGGTGAAATCCCGCTAGAAAAAATGGGAAGGAGCAGAAAGAGAGCGGCACGCGGCATTGTCTCCGATAATATCTGTTTGTTCTACGCTTTTGATCTTCTCTGCGCCCCTGCGTGAAACGCCTTTGCTCTTTTCATTTATCACAGAAATCCCTCGCCCTATTTTCCCTTCCGGCTCAACGTCTTACAGTTTTTCTCACCCTCCAGTTCCAATTCCATCTGCTACTGCTAAGGCGAACTATGCCATCCACCGCGCAAATTGCAGCCAACAAAGACAACTCAAAACATTCCACCGGACCTCGCACCGCCGAAGGCCGTAAAGCCTCTTCCCTCAACGCCGTACGCCACGGCCTCACCAGTCAACTCATCGTCTTCCCCGGCGAAGATGTCGCGCCTTACGAAAAGTTCAAGGCCGATCTCCTGCGCGAACTCCGCCCCCAGGGCACCATCGAGCACATGCTCGCCGACAACATCGTCAACACCCAATGGCGCATCGAGCGCGCCGTCAAAGCCGAAGCCAACACACTCGCGCTCGGTCACTTCGACGCCGTCCCCGCCCTCATCGCCGAAATTGAAGATCCCGATCGCAGGTCCGCTCTCGTCGAAGCCATCGCCTGGGAAACCCGCGAAAAAGGTTTACGAAACATCCAATATCATGAGGCGCGCCTGCAGCGTCAGTTGGTCCGCATCCTAGCCGAATTTCGCGAACAGCAGAAACGCCGCAAGGCCTTCCTCGATGAAGCCGTCGAAGTCAAACAGTTCCACGACCGCAACAACACTCCCTTCGATTCGCGCGATTATGGCTTCGATTTTACAGCCACCGAAATCAACGCCGAAATCATCCGCCGCAAACGCCACCTCGCGCGCATATAAACGCGAAGCCGCCGCTCAACTATGATGAAAATTACCCATCCGCAAATGACCGAAAACTTTTCCGAGCCACACATACACATCAACCGTGTCTACACTCGCCAAGGCGACGAAGGAGAAACGCGGCTTGTGGGCGGCCAGCGAATTCGTAAAGACGATCCGCGCATCGAATGCTACGGAACGGTCGACGAACTCAATGCATTTGTGGGAGTCGCGCGAACCACTATCGAAACTTTAGGTGAACCCATAATCGCACTCGCCATCATCCTGAAACGCGTGCAGCACGAACTCTTCAACGCGGGTTCCATTCTGGCAACACTACCCGCCGATATTCATCCCCGCCAGCCGCGAGTCACCGCTGACGATGTAACCCGCCTCGAATCGGAAATCGACTTGATGAATGAAGACCTTCCGGCTCTTCGCAGTTTCGTTCTGCCCGGTGCCTCGCGCGCCGATGCCGAACTGCATGTGTGCCGCACCGTCTGCCGAAGAGCCGAACGGCGTTGCCTTTCGCTTCCCGATCACGATGCCGACACGCTCAAATACCTCAACCGCCTCAGCGACGCTCTATTCGTCTGGAGCCGCTGGGTGAATCACCGGCTCCAGATCCACGAAACGCTATGGCAGCCGAACCAATCTTGAACTTCTCTTTAGACCCGGCGGGCCATCTGCATCACCATGGTGATCAAAAATCCAACCAGGAACAGGAAGAACGCCACCTTGGCAATCGCGGCGAACGCAAAAGCGGTCACACCGAATCCAAAAATAGCTGCAAGTAGTGCAATTACCAGAAAAATCAATGAATAACGAAGCATTATAGTAGCCCTCTGCTACTGCTAATGCACGTCAAACGCCAGAACGCGTGATAGCGTTATCGCTGTGAGGCCGGCGGGGGCGAGAGCTTCTCCAACTCCGCCAACTGCGCACGTACCTGACCGGCATCTTTTGCCTGCGGGTTCGCGTCCAGATAAGCCCGCATCTGCCTCGCCGCACCGGTGTAATCCTGCTTCTCCATCAGGATTACACCCAGAAGCTGGTCCAGCTTGACGAATGTCTTGCGGGTATCCAGCTTCTGGGCCTCCCGGGCACTTTTCTCGGCCGTGTCCAGATGGCGAAGATTTAAATTCGCCAGCGCATTAAAGTAGTACATTTGCGGAAATTCGACTGCATTTAACCGGATCGCGCGATCCGTCAGATCGAGAGTCTGCGCCCAATCCGCATTGCGCGCCGCAATGTTGCTCAGCGAAAGGAACGGCGAAATGTATTTCGCATCCGCCTCGATGGATTTCCGATAGTCCTCGGTGGCTTCTTTAATCTGCTGCCGGCTTTCTTCAATCCGGCCCAGTTCATACCAGGCCGTCGCATAGCCAGGGTAAAGTTCAACAGCCTTGCGGAATTGCTTCTCCGCTTCCGGCTCCTTGCTCTTTTTCATCGCCTCGCGGCCTTTCTCGAAGGCATGTGTGGCGTCCTTCGGCGCATGCAAACTGGCGTAGCTGATGGTGGTGCCTTCCACCCCGCCCAGGCGATGCAGAACGATGGTGCCCACGTTCGGGTTATCGAAGGCGCGGTGCATGCTCAGGTTCACCGTGTCAGAGCGGAAGCCCGGCAGCACGGCGCGCAGTTCGCAACCGGAAAGGTTCGGTTCGCCATTGCGCCCGAAGTTGCCGGATGAACTGCTACGCCTCGGTTGGCCAGGAAAGCCGCCGAAAGAAGAATCGCTCGCGTCGGCGAAAATGCCCACGCTGCTGTCCAGCTGGAAATTGAAGCGCCCTTTCGAATCCGTATAGCCCTGCGGCTTCGGATTGCTGCCGCAGATTTTCTCGATCCTCACCAGGTCCGGCGGCGGCGTCCCGTCATCCAGCGTCACCTTGCCGGAAAGATAAACCGGCCGGTTGATTTCAATGCCCTGCTGTTGGGTTTGATCGCTCGGAAACGGCGTAGTAGTGCGTGTGTTCGGGTTCGGCGTAGTCGGCGTTGTGGGTAGCGAAGGAGTGCTGGGCGGTCCCGGAGCCACGGTCTTCTGCCCAAATAAAGCGGAGGAAAACAGTACCAGAAAAAGGAGGGGCTTCATGTTGCTCACCTGCGTGCCCGTATTATGTCACAGCC
>JBBROT010000160.1:0-7733 GCA_038229155.1 Bryobacterales bacterium
AACCGCGTCCGAAAAACGGAAAATCGCACCTTTGCCAGCCTTTCGACTGCCTGGGAAGGCGGTCCCGCCCGCTTCTGAACCAAAAAAACCTACCGGCGCAACAACAAAATTACAAAGAGCTGATCTTCAGCAGCCTGCTAGGTTAACTTCATGACACGGGGGCAGCCGGTAACCGGGGGTGGTTATTGCCGGCCGCCTCACGTGTCGGGACAAGGGGGGTTGTCCGTATCCATTATGACGAAGGAATCCCGGGAAAGTTCCTCTGTCTTTTCACTCTGACGAAATTTTTTCGTCAATCTGCTGCCGGATCGTCGCCAGGAAGTCTGCCAGTGGGCGTACCCCCTGGTCCCCATGCTTTCTATTGCGCACAGACACCTCGCCAGACGCGGCTTCCCGATCGCCCACCACCAGCATGTAGGGAATCTTCTGCAGCTGAGCATCGCGGATTTTCAGGTTCACCTTCTCCTTGCGGTCATCCACCGTCGCCCGGATGCCGGCCGCGTCCAACTGCTTCTGAACCTGGTGCGCATAGTCAGTTTGCCGGTCCGTAATCGGCAAGACGATCGCCTGAACCGGTGCCAGCCACACCGGAAACGCGCCCGCGTAATGCTCCACCAGAATCCCAAAGAAGCGCTCCACCGACCCATAGAGCGCCCGGTGCACCATCAGCGGCTGATGCTTGCGGCCGTCCTCGCCAATGTATTCCAGGTTGAACCGTTGCGGCAGCGTGAAATCGAACTGAACCGTGGAAAGCTGCCACAATCTTCCGATCGCATCCACCAGCTTCATATCGATCTTCGGCCCATAAAACGCCGCTTCGTCCGGCATCAGCTTCACCTTCAAGCCCAGCCTGTCCGCCGCCTTCCGCAGTGAATTCTCCGCCAGTTCCCACTGCTCCGGGCTCCCGTCATACTTCCCGCTTACGCCCTGATCCCACGTGGAGAGCTCGGCTTCATACTGGGTGAATCCGTAAGTGCTCAGCGTGTCCACCGCGAATTGCAGACAGTTCACCACTTCGTCTTCAATCTGTTCGGGCGTGCAGAAAATATGCGCGTCGTCCTGGCAAAAGCCGCGCACGCGCAATAGCCCATGCATGGTGCCCGAACGCTCATAGCGATACACAGTTCCCAACTCGCCCAGGCGCACCGGCAGGTCGCGGTACGAATGCGGCTTATCGGCATAGATCAAAATATGGAACGGGCAGTTCATCGGCTTGAGCTGGTATTCGGCATCGTCCAGCTCCATGCGCGCGAACATGTTGTCGCCATAAAAATTCGCGTGCCCTGAGGTCTTCCACAGCTCATGCTTCGCCACGTGCGGCGTGTAGACCAGCGAATAGCCGCGCTTCAAATATTGATCGCGCATCCAGTCTTCAATCTGCTTGCGGACGATACCGCCCTTCGGATGAAAGAAGATCAGCCCGGGCCCGGCCAGCTCCTGGATGCTGAACAGGTCCAGCTCCTTACCCAGCTTGCGATGGTCGCGCTTCTTGGCCTCTTCCAGCTTGTTCAGATACTCATCCAGCTCTTTCTGCGTTAGCCAGGCGGTGCCGTAAATGCGCTGAAGCTGCTTGTTCTTCTCATCGCCCTTCCAATACGCCCCGGCAACGGAAAGCAGCTTGAAGACTTTCAGCTTCGAACTGGAAGGCACATGCGGACCCCGGCAGAAATCGATGAACTTGGGCCCCAGCGTGTACTCCGTGAAAATATCGCCGGCGCGCTCCTCAATCAGTTCCACCTTCATGCCTTCGCCGCTGGCGCGATACTTTGCGAGGCCCTCGGCTTTGCCGGTCAGAACGCGTTCGAACTTCAAGTCCTGAGCCTGCAGTTCATGCATCCGCTTTTCCAGCTTCTCCAGATCGTCCGGCGTGAACGATTCGCCCCGCAGAAAATCGTAATAGAAGCCATTCTCAATCGGTGGCCCGATGCCGAGCTGCGTGCCGGGAAACAGATCCAGCACCGCCGCCGCCAGCAGGTGCGCCGTCGAATGCCGGTAGACGTAGAGCGCTTCCGCGTCTTTGGCGGTCAGAATCTGCAGGGTCGCATTCGCTTCCAGCGGCCGGAAAAGATCGTATAGCTCACCGTCAACCTTGGCGACGAGAGCGGCGTCTGCCAGGCGCGGACTGATTCCGCGGGCGATGTCGAGCGGCGTGGTGCCGACGGGGACCTGCTGAATGGAACCGTCCGGCAAAGTAATATCGAGTTGCATGGAAGATTTCAGGCTAACATCCGCCAGACCCGATAATGGTACGCATGACTGACGCGCGTTACCCAATTGGCAAGTTCGAAGCTGCCGCGAACCCTACCGAAGCCCAGCGTGACCAATGGGTGGATGACATCGCAAACACGCCCGCACACTTGCGTGAAGCCGTAAACGGCCTCACGCCCGGACAGTGGGAGACGCCTTACCGGCCCGGCGGGTGGACCGTGCGGCAAGTCGTACATCATGTGGCCGACAGCCACATGCAAAGTTACGCACGCTTCAAACTCGCGCTCACCGAAGACGAGCCCGTCATCAAACCATACGCCGAAGATCGCTGGGCTGAACTGGCCGATACGCGCCTCACGCCACCTGAAACTTCTTTAGTGCTGCTCGAAGCCCTCCATTCGCGCTGGACCATTCTGCTCCGGTCTCTTATGGAAACCGAGTGGCGCAAAAACTTTCGCCATCCGCAAATGGGCCTGATGGACCTCACCCGCACCGCCAACCTATACTCCTGGCACGGGAAACATCACGTAGCCCACATTACGGAACTGCGCAAAACCTTCTAACAGCTAAACTTACCGTTGCCATAATGTACTAACTTACTTCGTGTCAATTCGCCTAAAAGATATCGCGCAAGATCTGAACGTGTCCGTCGTGACCGTCTCAAAGGTGCTGCGCAATCACACCGATATCGGGGAAGCCACGCGCGAGCGCGTGCTGCGGCGCATGAAGGAACTGAACTATCGCCCGAACCTGGCCGCGCGCACATTGGTCACCGGGCGGACGTATATGGTCGGGCTGGTGGTGCCCGGCTTGATACATCCGTTTTTCGCGGCCATCGCAAAACAGATTTCGAAGGAGATTCGGCCGCACGGCTATAGCCTGGTCATCGCCTCTTCCGAAGAAGACCCCGCGCTCGAACGGCAGGAAATTGACCTGCTGTTGGCGCGCCAAGTGGATGTCCTGATCGTTGCCTCCGCCCAGGCCACCGCCGAAAGTTTTCACGACATCGAATCGCGCAACGTGCCGTATGTGCTGATAGATCGGACGCTGCCCGGCCTTGCCGCGGATTTTGTCGGTATCGATGACGAACTGGCTGGCTATCTCGCCACCGAGCATCTGATTGAGGAAGGCTACCGCCGCATCGCGCACATTCGCGGTCCGGCGTTAAGCAACGGAGACGCGCGGCACCTGGGTTTCACCAAAGCGCTGCGTGCCCATGGCCATAAAGTGCAGCCGAAATACGTGGTGGCAGAAACCGCCATTGATGATTGCGGCGACGTGAGCGGCTACGATGCCATGAACGAGCTGCTGAAGCGAACGCCTCGTCCGGATGCCGTGTTCTGCTTCAATGATCCGGCGGCCATCGGTGCCATGAAAGCGCTGCTCGAAGCCGACCTGCGCATCCCGGAAGACGTTGCTCTGATGGGCGTGGGCAATCTGCAGCATTCCGAATTACTGCGCGTGCCGCTTTCCACCGTGGATCAGGACAGCGACGCCATCGGCAAGCGTGCGGCGCGTCTGGCGCTCAAGCTAATCGCAGCCAAGACCAGGCCGAAACCGACACGCATCATTCTGAAACCGGCGCTGGTGATTCGCGATTCGACCCGGCGCGCCTAAGCGTCCAGTTGTACGGCTTCGATAGCGTGAATCAGACCGTTCGTGCAAACAATATCGCGCCCTAACAAAGTCGCGTTATTGATTTTCAGACCGGAGCCGCTGCTCTCGATCGTCAGCCTTCGCCCGGATTGCGTTTCGAGCGACTGCATCGATTTCAAGTCCGCCGATGAGTACAGCCCTTTGGCAACGTGGCCCTTCAGCATCGCCGTTAACCGTTGCTCATTTTCAGGCTTCTGCAATACCTCAATAGTACCGGCGGGCAGCGATTCGAACGCTTGATCGGTGGGCATGAACACAGTAAACGGCCCGGCACCCTTCAGGTAATCCACCATGTTCGGAGCGCTTTGTAGCGCCATCAGAAAGATGGTGAACGAAGCTTCGTCTCGGGCGGTGTCAACAATGTCGAATTTCGGGTTTGCGGCGGATCCGGGCATAGATGCTTCAAGAGTATCAGCCACCCACCCGCGCGGTCTTGATGGAATCGAGCAACGGAAAACTCGCGTCCAGATACTTGTTGCCCTGGCTCTTGATCAGCATCTGGTTCGGAGCTTCGCCATATTGGTTGTAAAAGCCGTCCACCGCTTCCATGCCGCTCACCACCTGGCCGAATGGCGCGAAGCCGGATTGATCCAGCCGCGCATTGGGTCCGAAGTTAATGAACATTTGCGTGGTGCGGGAATTCGGGCCGCGCGTGGCAAAGCTGACCATGCCGCGCATGTTGCTCTGCCGAACCGGATCGTCGGCCAATTCCGTCCCTTCATATCGGGCCGTCACCGAAGGGTCCGCCGCCAATCCAAACTGCGCCATGAATGCCGGGATCACGCGAAAAAACTTGGCACCATCGAAATAGTTATTCTTCACCAGCGTATAGAAACGGTCAGAGCCGAGGGGTGCCCAATCGCGATGCACCTCCACCACAAAAAGGCCCTTCGTGGTTTCAAACTTCACCCGGTACGAATCTGGAGACTTCTCATCCTTCGGCGGGCCGCTCGTTACCTCAGGCGATTTCGAACATCCCGTGAGCAGGGCAAGAAAGAGAGCGGCAGCCGCGTAGTGCTTCATCGATTTTTATCGTCTCAAAATAAGCGGGCAAAAAAATAGGCGGGCCCGCTTGAGGCCCGCCCAAAAACACACAAGGATTGTTTAGTAGTTGCCGGTGGTGGTGCGTGTGGTGCGGGTATCGGTCACTTCATCGATATCCCTTGAAACTTCGCGGTCCACGGCCGAAGCGGTACGGGCCACGGGATGATCGTGCTTCGCATAATCTGCATGGGCTTCACCGGCCGACGCCACATCTTCGGCTCCGGTGCGATGCAGAATGTCCTTCGCGCGGCTGATCCAATCGGAGCTGTCGCAATGCACGGAGAGCAGAATGCCGCCTTCTTTCACGCGGCCTTCATAGCGCTTCGCTTCGTACTCGGGAATACCCATACCCACCAGAGCGCCAATCAAGCCGCCCGTCACGCCGCCGATGCCAGCGCCAGCCAAAGCCGCCATGATCGGACCCGCGGCAATCAGCGGACCCACGCCGGGAATCGCCAACGCGCCGATTCCAGCCAGCCAGCCCAGCACGCCGCCCGTAACGGCACCGGTGGTGCCGCCCGTGGTCGCGCCTTCCGGAGCCTTGGTGTTCTTCTCATGCGCAAAATCTTTTGAGCCCTGGTTATCCGGAAACAGCGCCGAAATGTCTTCAGCCCGGAAGCCTGCCGTGCGCAGCGCGTCAACCGCTTCCTCCGCGTTCGCGCGCGAAGGATAAATACCGAATACCGATGTGTTCTTGCCTGCCATTTGAGTAGTCTCCTTTTTCAAGTGTGCTGTTTGCTTAGGATGCGGACTTCGTGGTCTTTCCCTTTTTCGCGGGAGCCACCGTAACCTGGCTGGTCACCTTATCGGCACCAGCTACTTCTTTCGCCTTTGCTTCCACGGATGCCTTCTCTTCGTCGGTCCGTACCGGACCTTTCAAAGTCACCATCCCGCCGCGTGTCACGACCTTCACGTTGTGGGCATAAGTGGAAAGCGCCTTATCGCCGACAATTGCTTTCCTGATATCCGCGGACATCTGCAGATCGGCCTTATTGTTCTTCTGGCCATCCGCCGATTTTGCAATCGTGTTGTTACCGTTCTTCTTATTTACCTTTGAGTTATCGGTCTTGGCGGGACTATCGGTCTGCGCCGATATGGGCGAACTCACGGTGAACAACGACAGGGTAACGGCGGAAACAGCGATGACAAATTTATTACTTCGATGCATTTTTCTCCTCCAACGCGCCGTGTAATTGCAAACACCGTGCCAGAGTTTCGCATCCGAATTACCCAGTGTACTCGTATGTACAGAAGGTCTAAACCACGTCTTGGCGATATACTGTCTTGCCCAGGAGACGCACCGCCAACCAACCGCCGAGAATAAGATCGACCGTGGCACAGAAACCGGGCCACCAAACCGGCACACCGGGGTTTTCGATCAACACTCGATGGAAGAGATCGAAAACTCCGTGTCCCGCAATGGCCGCCGCGACCAACCACATATTTCTCTTGAAGCCGAGCACCGCCAGGAAGGCAAATCCCATTCCAACCGCGATTTCAATTTCAACCGTCCTTCCAGAAGCTCCCATCACGGCAAACAGCACGTAGTATGAGGCGACTACGATAAGAACCGTTGTATAGAAGGCCCGAGCGCGGTCCAGCCCAATGATTGTGGCAAAGGCCGCCAAAGCCAGCGCCAGAATTACGCCGGTTAAGTATTCCATCTAAACCGCTAGCTGATGCCACATCTCGCGGTTCGCCGTCCAATTCACCGAATCCAGATTCAGTAGCTTCGTCCCCGGCACATATAACGTGCCATGGCCATAGATACAAATCGATTCTGTCGCCGGCCGGTCCAGCACTAAGCTGCTCCACGAACCCCGTCCCACCGGCATTCTCAAATGCGCCAGACAAGTGCGGCAGCGGTTCTGTTGATCGTTCAAGCTCCAGATGGTCAATCCCCACGCGCCCAGCAGGTAAATCCAGAAGAAGACCGGCACGCTCCAGCCCGCGAACCCCGTGAAATATTGCTGCACCGCCGGATCTACAAACAGCACCCAGACCGCAATCAGTGGCGAAAGCGCCACCGCCGCTTTCAGCACCAGGAAACCTAAAAACCTGGCTTGGTGCCATTTCGAAATTTCAGTTTTTCCAGCTTGAAGAAACAGGTACCACCCGCGCGCGGCAAGCACCAGCAGAAATATCAAATTCCAACTCAACACCGAAACGGCGAACCAAAAATCGCTCTGGCGGCTGTGCTTCAGCGTCACCACTTCCAGCTTGCGCGTGCCCCAGTGTTTGGCCGTTCGCGATAGGTCACGCAACTCGCGTTGCGCATCGCCCGCAGTCACGCCGGGCTTCAAACGCGCGATAAATTCAAGGTGCTTCGCATCGGCGGGAATCGGCACCCACAGCGCGCTTTCGCGTGACACCAGTTGAAAGCGCGGCGGCATAATGGCCGCGATGCGATACCGCGAATAACCCAGCAGCACGCTCTTCCCCACCCAGCTTTCATCGCCATTGGCCCATTCGTAACTGGCCAGCGCCTGCTGCTCCCAATTCCCCTGCTCCGGCCCGAAACGCGGCAGCTTTCCGCGCCACGGTGCCACTCCGGTGCTCTCAATCAGCCCTTCCGAGACGCGCTCCGTATGAATGCCTTCGGGCGACGTCCAGCGCTCCAGCCGATAGAACTTGGCAAAGCTACTGGCCTTCTTCTGCCAAAGCTCCATCACGTAAGGCCGCACGGTTCCCGAACTGCTGTTGTTGTGTATCGTGTCGCGATCGATGGTCACCAAGGCGCGGTCGTCGTAGCCAGGCTGAAAAATCAGACGCGCCACATTGGAGCGCACAAGCGGAATCGCGAACGCCGCGATCAGGACAGCGGC
>JBBROT010000161.1:0-7608 GCA_038229155.1 Bryobacterales bacterium
AAAGACTTTTCTGATGGAGTGGACCAAGAGCGTAACCGCGCGATTCGGTATTTGAACTATGGGTTCCGACATCCAGTTTCTGCTCCCCTACCTGCGCCGCCACAAGGCCAAGTTCGCGCTGGGCATTTCGGCGCTGGTGCTGAAGGATGCCTCGGGCGTGGTGCTGCCGCTGCTGATCAAGAGTGCCATCGATGCGCTCACCGCGGGCAAGCCTCTCAGCGCCATATTGTTTTTCGCCGCGCTGATGGTTGCGGTGACCATGGTTAAGGGCTTCTTCCAGTATTGGATGCGCGTGATTCTGATCGGGGCCTCGCGCGATATCGAATTCGAGGTTCGTAACGATCTGTTCGGCAAGCTGGTTTCGCTATCGCCTGACTACTACGCCTGGAACCGCACCGGCGACATTATGGCGCGCGCGACGAACGATTTGAATGCCGTGCGGATGATGCTGGGCCCGGGCGTGATGTATTGGATGGAAACCAGCCTGACGTTCGCGATGACGCTGGGCGTGATGCTGTTTTTCGATTGGAGGCTGGCTCTGCTTTCCGTGATGCCGGCGCCGCTGGTCAGCTTCGCGGTGATCTATTTCGGGCGGAGAATCCACACGCGCTTCGAAGCGATTCAGGAGCTGTTTTCCACCATCAGCAGCCGTGTGCAGGAGAATCTGTCGGGCGTTCGCATGGTTCGCGCCTTCGCGCAGGAAGATGCCGAGGTGCGCAAGTTCGAGGTGCTGAACCGCGAATACATCGATCAGAATTTGAAGTTGGTGCAGGTGCAGGGTGTGTTCCAGCCGATGCTGGAAGGACTCATCGGGCTCACGTTCCTGATTGTGTTGTGGAGCGGCGGGCGTGAGGTTCTGCGCGGGCATCTCTCCGTAGGCAGCTTCGTGATGTTCAACACGTACATGAGCACGCTGGTGTGGCCCATGATTGCACTGGGGTGGGTGGTGAACCTGATGCAGCGCGGGCGCGCCTCGTTGGGAAGGATACAGAGCATTTTGAAGGCAAGCCCTACTATTCACCCGCCCGCGGTGGACCGTACTTTGCGGGTGCGGGAGGCGCGGGTTGAGTTTCGCGATGTGAGTGTTCGTTATCCGAGCGGCGCTGCGCTGCGGCATATAAATTTGCGGGTGCCGGCGGGGCAGACCATCGGCGTGGTGGGCAGGACCGGCGCAGGCAAGAGCACGCTGGTGAATCTGATTCCCCGATTGCTCGATCCGGACACAGGGACGGTGCTGGTGGATGGCGAAGACGTGCGCGATTATGACCCGGCGGAATTGCGGCGCAGCGTGGGCTACGTACCGCAAGAGACCTTTCTCTTCAGTGCTACGCTGGCGCAGAACATTGCGTTTGGCGTGGAGGACGCGACGCGCGCCGAGATTGAACGCGCGGCCCGGCTCTCGGGGCTGGCGGAAGATATCGATCAGTTCCCGCTAGGGTACGACACGATGGTGGGCGAGCGGGGCGTGACCCTTTCCGGCGGACAGAAGCAGCGCACCGCCATTGCGAGAGCGTTGATTCGCGATCCGAAAATTCTGATTCTTGATGACGCGCTGGCGAGCGTGGACACCATGACGGAAGAGCGCATCCTAACGGGACTCGCCGGCGTGATGGCCGGACGCACGGTGATCCTGATCTCGCACCGCGTGTCGACTGTGAAGCGGGCTGACTATGTGGTGGTGCTCTCGCATGGCACTATCGCGGAGCAAGGCACGCCGCTTGAACTATCGCGCCAGGCGGGCTATTACGCGGACCTGATCCAGAAGCAACAGCTTGAAGAAGAACTGAGCGAGGCGTAAAACGGTCAGAGCCGGACAGGCTTGCCGGAGCGGCAGGAACTGTAAACGGCTTCCACTAATTCGAGCGCGGCCAAGCCGTCTTCGCCGGAGATGGAAGGCTTTCTACGTTCACGAATCGCATCGCCAAAATCCAGAAACTGGCGTTCGAAAGGCTCAAGCGAGATGGCCATTGGGTCGGAGGCGCCGGTGGCTACATTGCCGGCGAGGGGTGCCGTGGGGCCGCTATCGTCGCGCACATCCCAGTGCGTCAACTTGTCGCCGCTGATGATGGCCGTGCCTTTGGTGCCGTGCAGTTCGATGCGCTCCGTGTAGCCCGGCCACATAGCGGTGGATGCCTGGATCACTCCGGTGGCACCGCTGCGATAGCGAAGCATGGCGTTCACCACATCCTCCGATTCGATGGAGTGCACCGCGCCCAGTTGCCACATGCCGAAAAGCGATTCCACCGGACCCGCAAGCCAGCGCAGGATATCCACCTGATGAATGGCCTGATTGATCAGCGCGCCTCCGCCTTCGGTGTGCCAACTGCCCTTGATGGGGCGGCTGTAGTATTCGGCTGACCGCCACCATTTCACATAGCAATCGCATTGGATCAGGCGTCCGAGCCTGCCCTGATTGATCGCGTCTTTGAGAAAGATGCAGGAATCGTCATACCGGTGCTGGCTGACCACGCACAGCAGGATGCCGGAATCGGAGGCGAGCTGAATCATTTCGCGCGCGACGCCGGTGGAAGTGGAGATGGGCTTCTGCACCTGAATGTGCTTTCCGTGGGCCGCGCAGACTTCGAGCGGCTGCAGGCGGAAATCTGGAAATGTGCAGACATCGACAAAATCCACTTCGGGGTCGGAACAAACTTCTTCGTATGTAGCCGCGAAGCGGGCACCGTACTGTTGCGCGAACCGCCGTCCGGATTCAGCGCTCGCGTTGTGGCAAACCACCACCGTGAAGCCGATATTCCGATAGGCCTGCGCGTGCTTATGCGCGATTGCGCCGGTGCCGATAATGCCAACTCTCATGTCTGTATCTATAACTATAATGAAGTCTTAAGATGAACAGGCACTTCGGCTTGCTTTTGGCGGCCATAGCGATGGCAGGCTGCAAAAGCGCACCTCCCGCGAACGTCGCGGCCACGGTAAACGGGCGTACGATCACGTTTACGGATCTCGACAAGACGTATAAATCTCAGTACGCGGCCAGTACCGAGAATGTGAATGACGATCTGACCAGCATCCAGCGGCTGGAGGTGCTGCGCAGCCTGATCGATAACGAAATCATGCAGCAGCGCGCCGAAAAAGGCGGGCTGATGGCGACCGATGCCGATGTTGAAACGAAGCTGAACGAACTTCGCGCGCCTTACACCAAAGAGCAGTTCGATCAACAACTGAAAGCGCGCGCGATGACGGTGGATGAGTTGAAAGTGCAGCTTCGCAAAGACCTGAGCGTGCAGAAGCTTTTCAACAAAGAGATCACCTCGAAGATCAACATCACGGATTCGGATGTAAGCGGTTTCTATGCGGCCAATCGCAAGAGTTTCAATCTGGCTGAGCCGCAAATTCACCTGATGCAGATTGTAGTGACTCCCACGGCGGACCCGAACGCGCGCAACTTGAAGGGCGATAAAGCGAAGACCGACGACGAGGCGCGCAAGAAGATTCAGGCCCTTGAAGCCAGGCTGAAGCAGGGTCAGGATTTTGCGATGCTGGCGCAGAACTATTCCGAAGACCCGAACACAGCGGCCAACGGCGGCGATTTAGGCTACGTGCCGGAATCGGCTCTGGAGAAGACGGGGCCTGATCTGTACAAGCTGATTCAGAGCTTGCAACCGGCGCAGCTCTCGCCCATTTTGAAGACGGAAGATGGCTATCGCATTTTGAAAATGGTGTCGCGCGAGCCGGCGGGGCAGCGTGAATTGAGCGACCCGCGAGTGCAGCAATCCATTCGTGAAAATCTGCTCACGCGTAAAGATCAGCTCTTGAAATCGGCGTACTACGAAATCGCGCGCAATGAGGCGAAGATTGCGAACTATGTGGCGCGCGGAGTGATGGATACCGCGGTCAAGAGCGGCAAGTAGCGGAAAGAGCACACCGCGAAATGGCCTACGAAGAGTGGAATGGAGAGTTGGCGCGGGAAGTGCGGGCCGCGTTCTCCGGTGCCGCGCTGGAATTCACAGAGTGCCTGGGGCAGCATCGCATTGCGGCTCCCGCTGAGCTTGTGCCCGCGCTGATCGCGCACTTGAAGAGCGAATGCGGGTTCGATTTTCTGGTGGATGTGACAGCGGTGGATTACCCCGAACGGGCCGCGCGGTTCGAACTGGTGTATGTGCTCTACAGCTTCGCGCGGAATGAACGCGTGCGCGTTTCGGCCCAAGTTTCGGAGCAGGCTCTCTCCCTCACGAATATTTTCGCGGGCGCGGATTGGCTGGAACGTGAAGTCTTCGATATGTTTGGCGTGCGTTTCACGGGCCATCCCGATCTGAAGCGGATCCTGCTGCCGGAGGATTGGGTAGGCCATCCGTTGCGCAAGGAGTATCCCATCGCGCAGCCCGATGAAGCGTGGGTGGCGGCGAATTTGGAGATGTTGTGACGGGCACGGAGAGTCCGCTCGATTCTTCTGAACTGATTCTTAACATGGGGCCGCAGCACCCCTCGACCCACGGCGTTCTGCGCATCATTCTCAAGCTGGATGGAGAGCGTGTCAAGAGTGCTGAATGCGTGATCGGGTACCTGCACCGGGGCGTGGAAAAGATCGGCGAGAACCGCACGTATGGGCAGTTCGCGCCTTACGTGGACCGCATGGATTACGTGGCGGCTGTGTCGAACGGGCTGGGATATTGCCTGGCGGTGGAGAAGTTGATCGGCGTCGAAGCGCCCGCTCGCGCGCAAGTGGTGCGAGTGATTCTGGCGGAGTTGAATCGCATTGCGAGCCACCTGCTTTGGTTGGGAACCCATGCGCTCGATCTGGGCGCGCAAACGGCGCTCTTCTATACCTTCCGTGAGCGCGAAGAGGTGCTGAAGATTTTCGAGAACTATTGCGGTGCGCGCTTGACCACTCATGCGTTTCGTATCGGCGGCCTGTATTACGAGCTCTACGAAGGCTTCGACGAACAGGTGAGCGCGTTTTGCGAGAGCTTCCTGCCGCATCTGGATGAGTATGACGATCTGCTGACCGGCAACCCCATCTGGCGCGGCCGCCTGCGCGATGTGGGCATTCTGACGGCAGCAGATTGCAAGGAGCTCGGCGTGACGGGGCCGCTGCTGCGCGCGAGCGGCGTGGCATGGGACCTGAGAAAAGCGCAGCCGTATTCCGGCTATGAGCAGTATGAATTTCAGGTGCCCACCGGCGCGCGCGGCGATTCGTGGGACCGCTATCAGGTGCGCATCGCTGAACTGCGCGAATCGATCGCGATCATACGCCAGGCGGTTCGAGCGATTCCCGCGGGACCTGCAATGGCCAAGGTGCCGAAGGTGCTGAAGCCGGCCGCTGGCGAAGTCTATGTCTCGACGGAAGCTCCCAAGGGCGAGCTGGGATATTTTCTGGTGAGCGATGGCACGGTGCAGCCTTACCGGGTTCGCGTGCGGCCTCCTTCTTTCTTAAACCTGCAAGCGCTGCCGCGCATGGTGAAGGGAGCTTCGGTGGCGGACGTGATCGCGGTGATTGGCACGCTCGATATTGTTCTGGGCGAAGTGGACCGCTAATCTTTTTGCGATCATTGAACCATGCCTATTAGAAAAGCAGAAGCGGAGTGGCACGGCAAGGTTACGGACGGCAGCGGACACATGAAGTTTGGGAGCGGGGCCTTCGATGGTCCTTACTCTTTCCAATCGCGCATGCATGACGGCGCGGGAACGAACCCGGAAGAGTTGCTGGCGGCGGCGCATGCGGGCTGCTTTTCCATGGCGCTTTCCGCGCAGTTGACGCAGGCGGGGCTCACGCCCACGCGCATCCACACTTCGGCGGGTGTGCATCTGGATAAAGTGGGCGATGGCTGGACGATCGGCACGGTGGATCTTGTCACTGAAGGAGAAGTGCCGGGGATCGATCAGCAGGCCTTTCAGCAGCACGCGGAGACGGCGAAGAAGAATTGCCCGGTATCGAAGTTGTTCGCCGGGGCTGAGATCACGCTGAAAGCAACACTCACGGCAAGCTAGGCTGTCATGTACGGCGGAATTGAGGCGGGTGGGACCAACTTCGTTTGCGGCGTGGGCACCGGCCCACATGACCTGATCCGCGACGAGTTCCCCACGCGCTCTCCTTCCGAAACTTTGGAACGGGCGGCGGCGTTCTTTTCCGGGCACAAAGTTCGAGCGTTGGGAGTGGGTTCGTTTGGGCCGATCGATCTAGCGGCCGGCACCATCACCACCACTCCCAAGACCGCTTGGCGTCAGTTCCCGCTGGTGGACGAGTTGCGGCGCACTACGGGAATCGAGGAAATCGTCTTCGATACCGATGTGAACGCGGCGGCTTTGGGAGAGGGCCGATGGGGTGCCGCGATGGGGCTCAACGACTTCATCTATCTCACTGTCGGAACCGGCATCGGCGGCGGAGCGATGGTGAATGGCCATCTCCTTCATGGCCGGTCTCATCCGGAGATGGGACACATTCCCATGAGGCACGACCTGGCGCGCGATCCGTTCGCGGGTGCCTGCTACGCGCACGGCGATTGTCTGGAAGGCCTGGCTTCTGGCTTCGCCATCGAACAGCGTTGGGGATGTCCGGGAGCACTGCTTCCCGCCAATCATATGGGCTGGGAGCTGGAGGCCGAATATCTTGCCGACGCTCTTGCCGCCTTCACCTACGCGTTTTCGCCGGCCAAGATTATTGTCGGCGGCGGCGTGATGCATACGCTCTCGCACGCCGCACTGGGCGAACGATTGCGGCGCTTGCTGAACAGCTATGTGGAAGCTCCCCAGGTGGTGCCCCCGGCGCTGGGCGAAGATGCCGGGCTGCTAGGTGCTATTGCGATGGCAATGTCCAGCGAAGTGGGGCTTCCGGCGTGAGCGGTCCGGTGAGCCGCGCCTGCTTTGTGGCACTGCTCAATTGAATGCTCAGTGTTCCATCCCGCTCCAGGCCGCCCTTGCCGGTATAGGTTTCCGCGGCGGATTGCAAGTGAATCGCGGTGAGGCTCAATCGCGGAATTCTGGCTCGCCAGGCAAAATCGTATTTGCCTGTTACATGATCCAAGTTGTCGTCGATGGCACTCGCGCTGAACCCGCCTGTGGCCTCCATGGTCTTGAGCAGATTCGCGCCGATGCCGGAAACAGTAGCGGCCGTATCGACGGTGATGTGGCCCCCTTTCCATTCCTGATTTTTCAGGCGGCCGGTGATTTCATAGACAGGCTCCCTGCCCCGCAGGTCAATATTTACGCGGCCCGCGATGTTCCCCGCTGTTACATCTGTCAGCGCGATTCGACCGGCATCCCACTGCATTTTGGCCTTGACGTTCGTTAGCTGCCATTCGTCCGATTGCAGGGAAGCCATTTGCAACTGCCCATCGGCGTACCAGTTCGCGAGCCACTCCGGCAGGTTCTGTTTGCCGAAGGAGAGGTCCACTCCCAGCACTCCGGATCTGCGGCGCAGTGTGGGAAGCATGGCGGCTTCAAGCGAGGTGGCATTCACCGGGCCGGCGGCGATCCGGAAGCGATGCGGGTGAATGCCTTCGGGCTCGTAATGATAATCGCCAGTGAAGGCGATCTCGCCGGTATGACCGTGCATTTTGGAAACGGTAATCCCGCCATTTTCCAGATGGCATTGGGCTGAATCGAGCAGAACTATATCGGCCAGGGCGGGCGGTGCGAACTCGATCTTCGAAA
>JBBROT010000162.1:0-7597 GCA_038229155.1 Bryobacterales bacterium
ATGACGAACGGCAGGATTCCTACAGCCAGGCCGCTTATCGCGTCTCCGTCGCCGAAGAAGACACGCAGCGCACCATCGATCAGATTTTCGCGCTCCCCATTTTTGGTCAATGACTGAACCGGACTTGCGCGGTCACGCGCTCTCCATCTTCGAAGCCGCCGTGCGCGCCGCCGACCCCGTCCGCGCCATGCGCAAACACTGGAACATTGACCCCGCCCGGTACCGCAACATCTACGTCGTCGGGGCGGGGAAGGCTGCCGCCGTGATGGCGGCTGAAGCGGAGCGCAAACTGGGCTCGCGCATCGCAGCTGGTTCCGTCAACACCAAGTACGGCCACACCGCCGCGTCATTGCGCTACATTCAGGTGCGCGAATGCGGCCATCCCATTCCCGATGAAGCCGGCATGCAAGGCGCGGAACGCATTGCCGAAATAGCGCGCGCAGCTCAGCAGGGCGATCTGGTGTTGTGCCTGCTCTCTGGCGGCGCTTCAGCTCTCATGCCCCTGCCTGTTCATGGCCTGTCGCTCACGCAAAAAGGCGAACTCACCGGCCAACTGCTCTCGCGCGGCGCGGACATCAATCAGATGAACACCGTGCGCAAGCACCTATCGCAAATCAAAGGCGGCCAGCTTGCTGCCATGGCTCATCCGGCCGAAACCGTATCGCTGATTCTGTCCGACGTCGTCGGCGATAATCTCGAAGTGATCGGCTCCGGACCCACCGCGGCGGACCCCACCACCGTTGCCGATGCGCGCGTTCTGATGCAACGCTTTGGCATCGATAGCCAAGCCGCCGAGCTGCTGCGCGAAACTCCCAAGACCACGTCCGCCATCAACCTCATCATCGGCAGCAACGGGCTGGCGTTGAAGGCGGCTCGCGCGAAGGCACGCTCCCTCGGCTATCGAACGCTGCTTCTCAGTTCCACGGTGCAGGGTGAAACGCGCGACGTCGCGCAAGTACTCGCCTCCATTGCGCGCGAGGTGAAGCAGCACGGTCAACCAATCAAGGCTCCTGCGTGTCTCTTGACAGGCGGCGAAACTACCGTGACCTTGCGAGGGAGCGGCAAGGGCGGACGGAATCAGGAGTTCGCGCTGGCCGCGGCCATGGCTATTTCGGGATTGCCGGGCATCGCCATCCTGAGTGGCGGAACCGATGGCACCGATGGCCCCACCGACGCGGCTGGCGGTGTAGTCAACGGACTGACTGCCGACCGCGAAGCCGCGAAAGCACTCGACAACAACGACTCCTATCCTTACCTGCAAGCTCGCGACGCCCTGGTGATCACCGGCCCCACAGGCACCAACGTGATGGACATTCAGGTTCTTCTAATCACTTAAACCTGGCCTAAGTGAATGGCCACCACGCCAAACGTAAGCCGCTCAAACCGCACCGCTGCAAATCCGGCGCGCACCATCATCGCAGCCAACTCTTCCGCCTCCGGAAATTTTCTTACCGAAGACGGCAGATACTCGTAAGCATCGCGCGACCCCGAAACCATGCCTCCAATTCTCGGCAGCACGCGCCCGGAATACCACTCGTACATCATGCGAATCGCGCCATTCGTAGGCCGCGAAAATTCAAGAATCGCCAACATCCCGCCCGGCCGCAGCACACGCCGCAACTCCGCCAGCCCCGCTTCATAGTTCGCGAAATTCCGGAATCCAAAAGCCACAGTGACCAAATCCAGAGACGCGTCGCGAAGCGGCAATCTCAACCCATCGGCCTCCAGCAGAGGAGCCGTGCGATCTTTCACGGCCGCGGCCTTCAGCATGGGATGGCAAAAATCGCTTCCCATCACCGCGCGGCCCCGGTCGCGGCCCAGCGCCATCATCAAGTCGCCGGTGCCGCAGCAAAGGTCCAACACGCGCGCTCCCTTCCGGTGCAATACAGGCCGCACCAGCTTCACCACACGCCTGCGCCACAGCCGATCAATCCCGAAGGAAAGCAGATGATTCGCGAAATCGTAGCCATGCGCCACCCTGCCGAACATAGCGCGCACCCATCGTGAGGCCTCCTCTTCAGTACGCGTACCTTCGGGCGTGGTGCCCTTCTGCGCGGCCCTCAGAGCGTGGCCTCTTCAATCGCGGCCAGCGATTCACCAGGCGGCACTCCCGTCACCACCCGCACCTCCCCAATGCGCGTGGGCAGCACGAAATGTATGTTGCCGTGCGCAGTCTTCTTATCGGCCAGAAGGCGGCCCTCCAGCGCGGCGGCGGAGACCCCATCAAGCGCAGGGATAGGACCATAGCTCTTCACGACATCCAGAATCTCCACGCCTTCGTTTGAAATCAGGCCCCGGCGCATCGCCAGCAGCGTCGCCGCGCGCATCCCCCAACCCACAGCTTCACCGTGCAGGAAGCGCGTGTAGCCGGTCTCCGCCTCCAGCGCGTGCCCGAAGGTGTGTCCGAAATTCAAAATCTTGCGCAGACCGCCCTCCCGCTCATCCACGGTCACCACATGCGCCTTAATGCCTACAGAATCGGCAATCATCCTGTCCACAATGGACCCTTCACGCCGCAGCACGCCCTCGCGCGAATCCTGCATCAAGCGAAACAAAGGCCCACTCGCAATCACGCCATGCTTGATCACCTCATACAAGCCCGCGCGATATTCACGCTCCGGAAGCGTATCCACCGCGCCTGGGTCAATCAGCACCGCATGCGGCTGGTGAAAGCAGCCCACCAGATTTTTCCCGTTCACCAGGTTGGCTCCGGTCTTGCCCCCCACGGCGGCATCCACCTGCGCCAGCAGCGTGGTGGGAATCTGAATCACCGGTATGCCGCGCATGAATATGGCCGCCAGAAAGCCGGCCATATCGTTCACCACGCCGCCGCCGAACGCAATCACCAGCGCATGCCTGTCCGCGCCGGCGTCCACCATCTCGCACGCCATGCGCTCCACTTCCGCCATGCGTTTGTACTGTTCGCCGCTGGGCAGCAACAGCTTCGTGAACGGCGTATCCCGCAAGCCGCGCTCCAGCGCCGGACCTTGATACCGCCACACCTCCGGAGTGGTCACAACAAAAACGCGTGAAATGTTTGGGGGCAGGAAAGCCTGTGTCCGCTCTGTAATTCCGCGTTCCACATGCGCCTGATACTCACGTTGCGGCGTCCGCACCGCGAAAGAAGGCATTACCTATAACTATAAATCCCAAGCCGGACTGTTAGAATCGCAACATTGAATGGATCTTGATTTCCTGGTGGTTGGAGCCGGTGTCGCCGGCCTGCGCGCCGCAATCGAACTCTCCCAAGCCGGTACGGTTCTGGTGGTCGCTAAAGACACGCTGCGCGAATCGTCTTCCGAATATGCGCAGGGCGGTATCGCCGTCGCGCTGAACGATGATGACGAGGTGGAGCTGCATGAGCAGGACACGCTCTACGCCGGCGACGGCCTGTGCGATCCCGTTGCCGTGCATACTCTGGTGGAGGAAGGCCCGGGTGCCATCACCCAACTCATCGAATGGGGCGCGGAGTTCGATCGCGAAGGCGCGCGCCTCTCCTTCACGCGCGAGGCCGCGCACAGCCGCAATCGCATCCTGCACTCGCATGGCGATTCCACCGGCCGCGAAATCGCGCGCACCCTGTATCGCAAGGCCGCATCGATCCCCAACATCCGCTTCCAAAGCTACGCCGCCACCACTGACCTGCTCACCACCGAAGCGGGCGAAGTGGCCGGAGCCATTGTCTACGATGAGGCCCGTCGATCTCTCACCGAAATACACGCGCGCGCCGTTCTGCTGGCCACCGGCGGCCTGGGGCGCGTGTACCTCGATACCACCAATCCCGATGTCGCAACCGGCGATGGTGTTGCCATGGCCTATCGCGCCGGAGCCGAAATCAGCAACATCGAATTCGTGCAGTTCCATCCCACCGCGCTTCACGTGGAAGGCGCGCCCCGCTTCCTGCTTTCAGAAGCCCTGCGCGGTGAAGGCGCTGTGCTCATCAACTCTTTAGGTGAGCGCTTCATGCCCCGCTATCACGAACTCGGCGACCTCGCCCCGCGCGATGTGGTCAGCCGCGCCGTCACCGCCGAACTGCGCCGTACCGGAAGCCCGCACGTCTTTCTCGATCTCACCTCGCGCGACCCCGCCTTCATCCGCGAACGCTTCCCGCGCATTTATCAAACCTGCCTCAACTACGGAGTCGATATCGCGACGCAAGCCGCGCCTGTCAGGCCTGCCGCTCACTACGCCATGGGCGGCGTGCGCACAGATCTAGAGGGCCGCACCAACTTGAAGCGTCTCTTCGCCGCGGGCGAGGTGGCGTGCACCGGCGTGCACGGTGCCAATCGCCTGGCCAGCAATTCTTTGCTGGAAGGCGTGGTGTTCGGCGCGCGCGCCGGCATTGCCATGCGGCAGACTCATCCCGCCGAATCGCCGGTCTGCGTTCCGAAGCAACCAGTCTTCCCCCAAATCGGTGAACCCGAAGTCCGCGCGATCGCGTCCGCGGCCTGCGGAATTTTGCGCGACAGCCAAGGCCTGACACAAGCCATCGAACAACTGCGCGCGAATGACATGATCGCGCTCGACGAGCCATCGCTCGAAGAGCATGAAGTGCGCAGTCTGCACACCGTCACATTGCTCATCGCCCGCTGCGCACTCTGGCGTGAAGAAAGCCGTGGCGGCCACTACCGCACCGATTTCCCTCAGAAGAGTCCCGCGTTCGAGCACGCCTCGGTGGTGTCGAACGATGCGCCGGTCGAATCGAAACCGGGCTGGTAAATGTCAAGAGTGGCACGCTTCAATCGTTATTAGAGTGAACCGCCCCGAACGCAGCCGGGGCAGTATCCTCGTACAACAAGGAAGCTCTCTCATGAAATACATGCTGACCATGACCGAATCGGAATCCGGCTTCGCCTCCCGTAACGACCCCGCGTATTGGGGCGCTTGGATGTCTTACACGCAGGAAATTAAGGATGCTGGAATCTTTGTTTTCGGCTCTAGCCTGGAACCTCCCCACACCGCCACCACCATCCGCATTCGGGACGGCAAACACAACGTGCAGGATGGCCCTTTCGCTGACACCAAAGAGCAATTAGGCGGCTTCTTTATTGTCGATGTCGAGAACTTGGACGAAGCCCTGAAGTGGGCCGCGAAATCCCCATCGGCGCTGACGGCTTCCGTCGAAGTGCGTCCCGCGCTGGTCCCTCGTCACAGTTTGTGAGCCCGCGCGAAACGGTTCACCAGGTTCTTGAAAGGGTGGCCACGGAAGATCGTGGCCGCATCCTTGCTTATCTGGCGTCACGCTTCGGAGACTCGGCTTTGGCTGAAGATGCCCTGTCCAATGCCTTCATCGCCGCACTTATGAAATGGGCCGCGTCCGGTATACCGGATCAGCCCGCGGCCTGGATTCTGGCCGCCGCCCGGAACAATATGTTGGACCACCTCCGCCATCGCGAAGTGGAAAACCGCTTCGCCGCGCGCGAGACTGCAAGTGAACAGACGAGCGAGCCCGCGACCGACATTGCCGCGATGCCCGATCGGCGCTTGGAACTGCTTTTCGTCTGCGCTCACCCCGCCATTGATCCCGCGGTTCGTACGCCGCTCATGCTGCAAGCGGTATTTCGCTTGGAGATTGCCCAGATCGCCGATGCCTTCGTTATGTCACCCACAGCCATGGGCCAAAGGCTTTCGCGCGCGAAAGCGAAAATCGCCCAGGCGCGCATTCCATTTGCGGTGCCCGAACCGGAAGACCTGTCCGGCCGTCTGGACGCGGTTCTGCAAGCGATCTATGCCGCCTACACAGCCGGTTGGGATGACCTGAGTTCCGGGCGTGGAGCTCTAGCCAGTGAAGCAATCTGGTTGGCGCGCGTATTGGCCAGCCTGCTGCCCGGTCAGCCGGAGGTGCGAGGTTTGCTTGCCTTGCTGCTCCACGCCGAAGCTCGCCGTACGGCCACCGGCGCATTTGTTCCGCTCGCCGGACAGGACGTGCGGCTCTGGTCCGTCGACATGCGCGAAGAGGCCGAACGCGAATTGCATCTCGCTCATGCGCTTAAAACGGAACTGGGTGCATTTCAGTTGGAAGCGGCCATTCAATCCGCCCACGCCTCTCGCGCCGCAACTGGTGCCACGCCTTGGACGCAGATTGCGAATCTTTATGAGGCGTTAGTTCAAGTCCGCCCCTCGCTGGGCGCACTCGTGGGCAGGGCCGCCGCGCGCGGTGCCGCATTCGGGCCTGAGCAGGGCCTGGCCGCGCTGCAAGAAACGGCGGCTTACAAGAACCGCTTCTCGTACCAGTCTTACTGGGCCTGCCTTGCGCAACTCTCCTCCGCCGCCGGCCTGGTGGAAGATGCTCACCATGCCTACCTTCAGGCCATCGAGCTCAGCCATGACCCGGCCGTTCGCGCCCACCTGCATTCACAACTCACGGCCAACGTTCGCTAACCTGGAAGACAGCTTGCCCAACCCGACTTCATCGCGTCCGAGAATTGCATTTCCAGTGGCGCTGATGTTGCTCTCCGCCGCCCCCATCGCCGCCGAAGACCCACTTTCCATCCTATGGACCGGCCCCGCCATCCTGGTGGCCAGCGTCATGATCGCCTGGGGCGCGGAGGCCGCTCAGTTCTTCATGGCGCAGGGCTTCGCGCTCGTCATCCTGGCCTGGATGCAGTGCCTTCCCGAATTCGCCGTCGAAGCCGTGCTGGCCTGGCACCGCCAGAACCATCTGCTTATCGCGAACCTCACCGGCGCAATCCGCCTGCTCACCGGCCTGGGCTGGCCCATGATTTACGCGACAGCCGCTTTTGCCTACCGCAAAAAGAACAAAAAACCCATGGGCGTCATTGAAGTCGATCGCGTCCAATCCATACAGATCATCGCGGTGTTGGTTTGTCTCGCGTACGTTGCAGTGCTCTGCTTCAAGAATTCGCTCACCGTCATCGACGCCGCTTTCCTCCTCGCCATCTATGCCGGCTATCTTCTTGTCCTTCGCAAAATTCCGGCTGAGGGCGGCGAAGATATCGAGGACTTGGGCCGCATCCCCAAAGCTGTGGTGAAGGCTTCCCGGCCCACCAGAATTTTTTCCATCCTCTTCCTCTTCGGCGTGGGCGGCGCGCTCATCTTCTTCGCCGCCGACCCCTTTGTCGGCAGCCTCTTCGCCATCTCCACCACGCTCGGTGTCTCGCAATTCGTCTTCATCCAATGGATCGCGCCCTTCATTTCGGAGTTCCCCGAACAGGTCTCCGCGTTCTATTGGGCGCGCGGTATCGACAAAGCTTCCCTCGCCCTCATGAACATGGTCTCAAGCAACATCACGCAATGGACCATGCTGGCCGCCACGCTCCCCATCGTGCTCTCCATCAGTATCGGCGCCGTCACGCCCATCGTGTTCGATCCCCAGCAATCGCGCGAAATGTGGATGACGCTGGGCCAGTCTCTCCTCGGCATCCTGTTTCTTCTGGAGATGCGCCTGATCTGGTGGGAAGCGGCTGGCTTGTTCGCTCTCTTCGCCCTATCGCTGGCCCTGCCGATGTTTCACGATTGGTTCACTTATTCCTACTTTGTCTGGTCAGCGGTGGAGTTGATCAGGCTGGCCTTGCACCGCCGCTGGCCCAAGGCCTTCACGGATTTCGCCGCCATCTGGGCGCATCACGTTCAACCC
>JBBROT010000163.1:0-7580 GCA_038229155.1 Bryobacterales bacterium
ACATCCACATGCAAGCGATCCACCTCGGGGAACACATGGCCGTTGACTAAGAACAGATCGGGCCAGCCGTCATTATCGAAATCGAAAAAGCCGCAGCCCCAACCAACGAAACGTGTGTTGGTGCCGATGCCGGAATGCACAGTCACATCTTCGAACTCGCCTTTGCCGGCGTTTCGATAGAGTGTCTCACGCTCGTCGGAAAAGTTGGTGCGGAAGATCCCCTGCCAGCCGGTGTGCAGATAATCCGCCGTGGTAACGCCCATGCCTGACATGGCTCGCCCGTCTTCATCGAAGGCCGCGCCGCGCGTCACCGCCTCTTCCTGAAACGTGCCATCGCCTTGATTGATGTAGAGCAGGGAAGGGGTCTGGTCAGCCGCGATGTAGATATCGGGCTTGCCATCGCCGTTGAAATCGCCTGCCAGCACGCCGAGCGAATAATGCCCCGAAGGCGCGGCGATGCCCGATTTCTCAGACACGTCTTCGAAGCGGCCGCCGCCTTGATTGCGATAAAGAATGTTACGGTCGAAGGGCAGCCCGCGCGGGCCGCAGTTGACGGCGATGCCACGATAGAAGCAGTACGGGTTCGCGCCAGGCTTCGGTGTCGTGGCGAAGTCGAACTTCAGATAATTCGCGACCACAAGATCCAGGCGGCCATCGTTATCGTAGTCGAGAAACGCGCATCCTGAGTTGTACCGGACGCGATCCTGCCGCAGGCCGGCGCTAACGGTGACATCTTCAAAGCGTTTGCCCGCGACGTTGCGATAGAGCCGATTCTGTCCCCAGTAGGTGACGAACAAATCCGTGAAGCCGTCGTTATCGTAATCGCCCGCGCACACGCCCTGGCCCCAACCGCTTGAAAGCAAACCCGCAGCCGCTGTCACGTCTTGAAACTTGCCTTCGCCGCGATTGCGATAGAGCCGGTTCGTGCCTCCGTTGCCGGAGACCAGGAAGATATCGGGCAGGCCGTCGTTGTCGTAATCGAAAAATGCCGCGCCACTGCCGGTGGTTTCGATAATGAATTCTTTGGTGACAGTGCCGCCATTGGGGAAGATGGCAGTCAGGCCGGCGCTGGCCGCCATGTTGTGAAAATCGGCAACGGGAACCGGGGCGGCCCACAGCGCAAGGCCCAGAGCCAGCAGCGCCTTCATGGCTGAACGGGCTTTTCGCCAAGCTTCTTGAGGAAGTCTGAGAACTCGCCCCCTGGCGGTTTCTGCAACTGATCCAGCAGTACTTTTTCCTTGGCGGCATCGGCCTGTCTGCCCGCGCCTTTATAAGCCAGCATCAGGTTGTAATGCGCGGTTTCATTGGCGGGCTGCAGCGCGATGACGCGTTCCAGCAGCGCGATTCCCTCCGGCGCGCGATGTTCGCGAACCCTGATCTTGCCGAGCGCCAATAGCGCTTCGGCGAAGTCCGGGCGCAATGCCGCAGCCTGTTCGAAGCGCTGCACGGCATCGGCTCGATTGCCTTGCGCATCGCTGATCTGGCCGATCTGATAAATGGCGGCGGCGTCGCCGGCATTCAGCGCGACTTCCGCTTCGAACTCTCGCCGGGCTTGCTCCAAAGCCGCGGGTTCATGCGATGCAAGCAGCAGCACGCGGCCGCGCCGGAAGTGCAAATTCAGCGCGCGCGGATTCTTCGCAATCGCTTTCGCATATTCAGCGGCGGCTTCCGTGAAGTTACCCTGCGTTTCGAAAATCTCTCCCGAGAGCTGGTTCACGCGGTACGACGCGGGCGCTTTTGCAAACATGTCCGCCACCTGAGTGTTCCAACCTTTCATGTAGAGCTTGGCACCCAGGTACAGAACATCGGCATCGTTGGGATAAGCCTTCTTCAACTCTTCCAGCACGGCCACGCCGGTCTCCGGGTTGTCGCGCGCGATGGCACATTGCACGGCGGCAAGGCCGGCCAGCTTGCGGATCAAGGCATCGGCGGTGCCTCGCCATGTGCTTTGAAGCGCGGCTTGTTGAGCCGCGCAATCGCCCTCGCCAGCGCGAATCATGGCGAGCAGGGCAATGGCTTCGCCATCGTTTGCATTTTGCGTGAGCGCCTGCCTCGCGGCGGTTTCAGCGGCTGGCAGCTGCCCCAGCCCATACTCACGAAGGGCTGTACCGGTTTGCGCGCTCAGAAGCCCGGCGCACAAGAAAAAGCTAATGCCCCGCATCGTCCAAGACCAGCCCGGTGTCGCCGAAACGATGGCGCAGTTTGCCTTCCAGATAGCGAAACTGCAACAGCGGTGGAGGCCCCGGTGCCAAAGCAGGCCGCGGTGTCACGCGCTTCGATTCGCTCTCACCCTGCTCCACCACGCGGCCCGATTCGGCAATCCGCCGCCAGCCTTCTCCATCGCCGTTCGAGGCCGCTTGCAACAGCACGTATAGAAGCGCCGCGCTCATCGGCTCTCCAACTCGCGCAAGGCTTTGCGAGCGGAATCGCTCTTCGGCGCAGCTTCCAGCAAGTTCGATAGGACTGCGCGGGCCTTTTCCATGGCACCAGATTGCACATAGACGCGCGCCAGATTCATCGCCAGCAGTTCGCTATCCGGCAAGCGCGCCACACCGAACTGAAGCGCCGCGATTGCGTCATTGGTTTGCCCCATCTTCATATACAGTACGCCCAGGTTGTTGATGGCGGATGCATTGTCTCTGTGCTCTTCAATGGTGCGCAGGAATAATGCCTTGGCTTCGGCGTAGCGCTCCGTACTTGCCAGCAGCAGGCCCAGACCGACGGCGGCCTCGGCTGAATGCGGGTCGGCCAGAAGAGCTTTGCGGAACAGCGCTTCGGCTTCGGCGTGTTCGTTCAGCTTCGCTAATGCCTGCGCGGTGTTCAGCAGCGCATAGAGCGACCCCGCATCGCACGCGAGCGCCTTTCGATAGAGCCGCAGAGCACCTTGCGTATCGCCTTCCGCTTCCGCAACGCCCCCGAGTTCGTTCCAAATTTCGGCATTCAGCGGGTTGAACGAAGCGGCGCGAACCAATGACTCCTTCGCCTCCGCGTGTCTGCCCATTTCGAGATGTATCTTGCCCACGGCCAGCAACACGCGCTCGTTATCGGGCGCTCGCTTGAGCGTTTCCGCAAGATACGGCAGAGCCTGATCGGGATAACCGGCCCAATAAAACGCAGCCCCCAGCTTGAAGTAATCGCGATGCGGCTTGGCCACGTAATGCCCCGCGAAAGGTAGACCTGCCTGTTCGCCATCGGCTGTACCAACCAGTTTCAAGTCACGGCCGAGTTCAGCGGCATCGGGACGCGTGGCATAAATTTTGCAGGCGCGGCTTTCGGAATCGATCAGTAAATAGAGCGGCAGCACAAGGTCCACGCGGTAATCGAAAAGGTAGCGCCGGAACACCGCATACCAAGCCGCGCGATCCGGCTTGCTGGCCAACGCCTGCTCATCCAGCACCAGCAAAGCAGGCCCGGCGTGGTGCTCCGGCAGCGGCACCGGTTCCACGAACCACGTGTTGTGCAGGCGGGGCAGATTGTCCGCTTGCAGCGGCTGCGCTTGTGGCAAAGGCACACGCGCCACAAACGAAACGCGCGTCCACGCCTTCACGCCTTCCGTGAAGCGATAGCGAAAGCCAGGCTCAAGCGGACCCGCGATAGTTTCCTCTCCCGAAGGCCAAATAATCTTCACTTGCTCCGCGCGCGCCGCAGTTCCCAAGCCGAAGTGCAGCCTTTTCGAATGCTGAGAAAGGTATCCCGAGCCCGCCTGCAACCATTGCACCTGTTCGTTCACTTGCACCCGCGCTCCAATCGCATCGCGATTTCCCTTGGTGCCCGCCAAGTCGAAAGCAATCCAGCGCGCGTCTGCGCCGACGTGATTTGCAAATAGCCGCAGTTGCGGACCCAGGCGATTCTTGAGTGCCAGATCAGGCACGCCATCGCCATCGAAATCGGTCACGGCAAACGCGCGCCCGTCTTCCGCGGTATCGAGTCCACTCACGCCCGAGAAATCGTAATACTCGCCACCACGCTGGCCGTAGACCACGTTCGGTTCGCGCCCGTTCCAGCTATAGTCTTCGCGAATCAATTGATTAATTGCGTTCCAGCCGTTCTCATACGATGGCTCGGATCTTTGCGTGCCCGGCGAGTGGGCCACCACCTGGCGCCAGAAAAAACTCATCAGGTCGTCATTAGACGTGTTGGTCAACATGCCGCACGTGGTGAGAATTTCGGGCTTGCCGTCGCCATCGAAATCGAACCCGCCGGAGCCCCACGCCCATCGGCCCATCTCCACATTGCAGCGCGCGCCGGTATCCGTGAAGCGGCCCTGGCCTTCATTGCGATACAGGCTGTTGCCCTTCGTATGGCGACGGTATGCCTCGGGGAACGCCTGCGCGGGCGCGAAGTTGTTGTCTTGCGACAAGCGCGCTCCAGAGGCGCTCCACATGTTCGAGACATACAGGTCGGCGCGTCCGTCACCGTCGTAATCGAACCACGAAGCGCTCATGCCGGGCCCTAAATCTTCCACACCAGCCTCCCGCGCCTTGTCGCTGAAGTGCCCTCGCTCATTCCGGTAGAAGTGATTGCGGCCGAAGTCGTTGGCGACATACAGATCGGGCCAGCCATCGCCCGTGGTGTCGCACCAAGCTGGCGCGAAACTGAAGCGCGTGTTGTTCTCATCCATGCCCGAGGCTTTGGTCACGTCTTCAAAGTGCCCGGTGCCATCGGGCTTCAGCGCGTTGTGGAAGAGAATGTTCGGCGGTCCGTTCTGCGCGTCGTGATAGGGCGCGGGGTAGCGGTACTGTGCTTCGCTCTGGAAGAAGCTGTAGGTGCAAAGGTATAGGTCCAACTTGCCATCGCGATCGTAATCGGCGGCGGCCATGCCGGTGAACGAACCCTTCGGCACACCATCGAAACGGAAAGCGTTATCGCGCTGTGCGAACTTGCCCTTGCCGTCATTCAGGAACAGCACGGGGCCTCCGCCACGAAGCACCACCGCATCCTGCACGCCTATGTTGCGCCAATCCAAAAACAAGGCGCACGAAGTATCGTCCAGCAGATCCAGGCCGCAGGCGCGCGAGATGTCGACAAAGCGCCCACCGGCATTCTTATAGAGCCGGTTCGGCAATCCGCCCGGCTGGCAAACATAAATCTCATCCAACCCATCGCCATCTACATCGGCCGCGCAGATTCCATTGCTGCCATAGAGATCGATGCCGGTGGCCGGGTCGAGCCGCGCGCGCCAATAAGGCACACCTCGGCAGAGCTGCTCCCTGTAAGATTCGCAATCGCGAAACGCGGACGGCGACACATCCTGAAACCAGGGCCGCGCGGCGGCGGTCAAAACTTCCTCGCGCAATGCCAGGTGCGATAGCTTGCCCGCGCTGCTGTGGGCGCGCGCTTCCCCTACGCGATACCGCGGCGCGCCGTGCAACAAGCTTTTGATCTCATACCGCACACGGTCTTCCGGCAGCACAAAAAAACGCGCCTCCTGAAGGTCACCCAAACCGGCGGCCCATGGCTGGCCCTCGCTGCCGAACGTGGCCCGTGAAACATCCGCCGCCGCTTGGCGATACACCGCGCGCTCCGGCACCACCGGCAAACGTCCCGACATCAGCAGGTCGCGCAACAACGCTTCCCGCTCCATGGCTGCCTTCTCCGCGGGAAACTCGTCTCCTCCCGGCATTGCGAATTTCGCCAACGCTTCATACGGAGCCGCCGTGCGCATCTTAACCGGGAACGGTGCAGCGGCGCGCGCGCGGGGTGGGCAAAACGAGAACGCCGCGGCCGCGCCCAGAAAAGTTCTGCGACTGATCACGGCTTCTCCGAGCCCATGCCGGCCTTCGGTTGGCTCAATAAAAACCGATGCCGTTCCCGCTGCGCCGCTGCTTTTTCCGGCTCGTGCAAACGGTCATACACGCGTGCCAGGCGAAACGGAATGGAAGATTCAGAAGGATTCAACTTCGCGCTGCGTTCATACTCCAGCGCCGCTCCCGCGTAGTCACGCTTGCGGTTCAACAGGTCGGCCAGTTCCGCATGAGCCTCCCAGAGATCTCCATTTTTCGCGATGGTATCGCGCAACAGCGGTTCAATCTGCGCGGCCGTTCCGCCGCTGAACGTAAGCGCCTTCGCCATCAGGAAGCTGCCCCAATAGTTGTCTGGATGGCGGCTGCGAAAGGCTTCCAGCTTGGTTTGGATGGTGGGCAGCGAATCGCCCGCCTGGTCCAGCATGCGGCCCAGGAAGATATACGGCTGCTCCACATCGGTTGCCATGTCGATGGTCTCGAGGAACAGCCGTACGGCTTCGGGAAAGCGCCGCAGCCCGTAATACGCAACGCCCAAAGTCAGGCGAATCTGCGCGCTTTCGGGAAAGGTCTGGACAGCGCGTTCCAATGCCGTGGACGCCTCCGCGAATTGTTCGGCGCGCAGCAGCGCTTGCGCAAGATCGAACGTGAACTCTTCGTTGCGCGGCTCCATGCGGGCCGCCAGTTGAAATTGCTCAGCGCCCTTTTCCGGTTCCTTCAGCGCCGTGTATGCCTGACCAGCCACGTGATGCAAAGCCGCGCGATTTTTTTGCGCGATGGCTTCGAAAGCCGTATCCAGCGCGGCCCGCGCTTCGCCCGCGCTTAGAAATAATTTCGCCGCTCGCAACGAAGCTTCGTCATCCGCCATCGCCGTTGCCGCAAAACGGCGTTCGAAAGCGGCGGCCTTTCCGGGCTCGCCCTCGCCCGAATAAAACATTGCTAGAGCATGTTGAATCGCGGCGTTGTCCGGCCCGAACCGCTCGGCCTTTCGCGCCGCGTCCAGAGCCGCCTCCTTTTCACTGCTCTTGAAATATACCTGCGCCAGCGCCGCCCACACCAGCGCGTTTTCCGGCTCACTCCGCGCGACCTCTTCCAGCGAACCGCGCGCCGCCGCCAGGTCCCCACGATTCAGCGCCAGCAGCCCTTCGCGCAGCCCGTTCGGGGCAACGCTCTGCAGCAGAAGCGCAAAAACGATAGGCAGCACACTCAAATTGTATGAGACCTGGTGCCACTTATTTCTTCCCGGAAATCGGGAATCACTTGTGATATGATCCTCCGCAGCCCGATTCCCAGTGGAGTCGGAGGGGGTTTCATGAATTGCATCAACTCAGGGTGGAAAGTCTCCCTGCTCGTTCTTGTCTCTGCCTGCGCAGCGTTTGCGCAGCGCGATCTTGCCACCATTACTGGCACCGTCACCGATAGTTCAGGCGCGGTAGTAGCCGGTGCCACCGTCACGATCACCGAAAGATCCACAGGCCAGATTTACAGCCTTACCACGAACAATTCGGGCGAGTTCACCCGTCCCGCGCTTAAGCCCGCAAGTTACGACGTGACTGTCAGCGCTACTGGATTCAAAAAGTCAGAACAGAAAGACGTCATCCTGAATGCCGGTGAACGCACGGCCGTAAACATCGCGCTCACCATCGGCGACAGCGGACAGACAATTGAGATTATTTCAACCGCGGCTCTGCTGCAGACGGAGAGCACCAACGCGGGTGCGTCATTGAACACCAAGACTTTGACGGACGTTCCGCTTGGTGGGCAACGAAACTTTGCCTATCTGGCGCGCCTGTCTCCCGGTGTGGTTCCTGGCGAACCCGGGGCTCGGGATGCCAACAA
>JBBROT010000164.1:0-7574 GCA_038229155.1 Bryobacterales bacterium
GTGCCATAGCCATAGCGGGTTCGCGCAAAAAGTTCCGCGTCCCCTCCGCCACGCGCCGGTCGATCACGCCCGCGAACCGGGAACCCGCCACACCGGAATCCACAATCCGCGTCTCGATTCTATGCTGACGGCAAATCGCATTGATGGCGGCCCCGCCGCGCACGAAGTTCTTCACCATCTCACGCGTCACAACGGAGGGGTAAGGACTGACGCCTTCTTCGGCGATCCCATGGTCCCCACAAAACACGTACACGCATTGCCGGTCGACGCGCGGCATCGCGGAGCCCTGGATGGCCGCGAGCTTCACGACACAATCCTCCAGCACGCCCAGGCTGCCGCGCGGCTTTGTCAGTGAATCCCAGCGCTCACGAACAGCGTGTGCGGTCTTCGCGTCAAACTCGCGCGGAATGCCCGCGACGGTCTGTTCAATCGTATTCAACCCGAATCACCTCCCCATAGCTTTGTCGAAACTGAAGCGGATCGCCGCCCTGAATCAGATGCATCAAAGCGGCGTTCACGCCTTGGTGCGCCACAATAGCGGCGGGAAATGGGCCAGCCTGTATCGTGTTCCAAGCATGGCGAACCCGATGCAGAAACGCGTTCCAGCCCTCACCGCCCGGCACCTGGCAACCCAACCAATCGGCTAATTTCAGTGCCGCCAACTCAGGCCCTGCGTTCTCGATCTCAGCCCACGTCTTTCCCGTCCAGTCGCCAAGATCCATCTCTTTCAATTCGGGAAGCTCCGTAATGTGAGCGCAACCGAGATAAGTGGCTGTCTCGCGAGCGCGGCGCAGAGGGCTGGTCCACACCATCTCAATTTGCAGTCTGGGTAAAGCCGCGGCCTCGCGCCGCCCTTGGGCCGAGAGTTCGATATCCATCTGGCCCAGCATGACGCCGGTGATTTCAGGCTCACCATGGCGAATCAAATAAAGCAGTGGCATGACAGAATCACCAGGTTTATAGTTTCCACCGCTTGGCAAGTCGCGCCCAGGCAATCGCCATTCAAGCCACCCAGGCGGCGCAGAAAATAATGGCGCGCCAACAAAATGGTGATCAGCGACGCCGTGAGCATGGCGAGCGCAGGCCAAATGCCGATGAACCACGCAGCGCCGAACACAACGGCTAGCGCTTGAACGGCGGTCACAGTGACTACGTTGCGCGTGCAAGCGATCGCAAAAGCCTGGCCCATTCCGGAGCCCACCGAAGGAGCGATGCCAGCAAGCACAACCAGCGACCCCCGTGAAAGAGCAAGCGCGACCGCAAGCCCCGCGACAGGGTTCGCTAGTTCCGCCATCGCCTGCCAGCGAATGCCGATTGAGAGCACCAGAGCCACGGCACCGTAGGTCCCGATTCGGCTGTCTTTCAGAATCGCCATCATCTTCTCGCGAGTGCGTCCGGCGCGCACCGCATCCGCCACATCCGCCAGCCCGTCTTCATGCAGACATCCAGTGGCAACAAGCAAGATCGCTAGTGCAAGCAAGGCGCTCAGCGAGCGGGTCAGAAACATGCTGAACACCAGCATTGAAGCCCCTGTGAACGCCCCCAGCAGCGCACCCACAAGAGGGAAGAGCATTGCCGCGTGCCCCGGCGTTGTCGTGGCACCCCGCACCGGCAACACGGTCAGGAATTGCACCGCGCCCAGAAATCGGCGAATCACTTCACGCGCATCCCGATGCCGAAGATCATCCAGTACACCTCTTTCGCATGCCGCGCCGCCATCTGATTCAACCTTCCCGCTTCATCGCGAAATCGCCGCGCTAAAGCGTTCTCAGGCACAATGCCGCAGCCCACTTCGTTCGTCACCAAAATCACATTCGTGCTTGCGCCCTCGCACGTTTCAACAAGCTTCAAGCACTCGGCCTCCAGCGAATACGTTCCGGCCAGCATCAGATTCGTCAACCAAAGCGTCAGGCAATCCACCATGATCGCGTCATACTTTCCGTCCTCATGCGCGATCAGTTCCGCCACGGCGAACGGCTCTTCCCATGTGAAAATATCCGGACCACGCTCGGTCTTGTGCCGCTCGATCCGCTCCCGCATTTCTTCATCCCACACTTGCGCCGTCGCGATAAAGCCTCTGCGCGGCCCGGCCTTCTGCAATAGCTCCAGAGCCTTCGCGCTCTTGCCTGAGCGGCTCCCCCCTCCCACCAGAATCATCCCGAAACTCCTCCGCGCCGGCTGCTCAACATCCAGATAAAAAATGGCCCGCCAAGCAGCGACGTGATAACGCCCACGGGTATTTCAACCGGCGCGAGAATGGTCCGCGAGAACACGTCACACAGCGCCACGAAGGCCGCGCCTAACAAGAACGAACACGGTATCAGAATCCGATGGTCCGCCCCCAACCACATTCGTAAGGCGTGCGGAACAATCAGCCCCACGAATGCAATCGGACCGGTCAAGGCGGTGACCGCACCGGTGAGCATGGACCCGGCCACGCACCCCAGCACCAGCATATTGCCGGTGGATACACCGCGCGCGGCAGCCCAGGTTTCCCCCACGGAAAGCAGGTTCCATTCGCGGCTATAGCGAAACACCACGGCGCATACCGGCGCAAGCACCGCGGTCAACCAAATTAATGTCGAATAATCCGGCGCATCGATTCCGCCCATCAACCAACGTGTCACCGCAAACGATTTGAGAAGGCCCACCAAGCTGGACAAAAACAGAATCGCGGCACCGCAGATGCTGTTGATGGTGACCCCCGCAAGCAACAGACTAAGGGACGAGAGGCGGCCTCTGTTTGAGGCGAGCACCACGTTCATGACCAGCACCACGCCTGCTCCAACACACGCCGCCAGACTGACCGCGGAGACGCCGGCGAACGCAGTCCATCCGAACACAATGGCCAGCACCGCGCCCAGCGACGCACCGCCGGAGACACCGAGGGTGTACGGCGTGGCGAGAGCATTGCGCAAGAGAGCTTGAAAGAGCACGCCCGCCATGGCCAACGATCCTCCCGTCCACAAAGCCAGCAGCGTTCGCGGCACACGTAACTCCACCAAAATTTCATGGTCTGGAGATAGGCCTTTCATAGCGCCGGCAAGGTTTAGCGTTCGGGAGCCTACGCCGATTCCCGCCAACGCCGCCGCTATAAATATGAGGAAGCAAACTGCCAGCGCGGCACCGTGGCGAACTCTCGGCACACCCAAAGCCTCACTCCCCATAAAGCATCCATGGCTGTCCCGAATCCCTCTGGTGGACCTTCACGCGCACATGAAACACAGCTTCCAGCAGGTCCTCGCCAAGCACTTCCGATGGTGGCCCATCCGCGCGGATGGTTCCCTCCTTGATCAACACAATGCGCTCGGCATACGCCGCCGCCAAATTCAGATCATGCGTCACGGAAACAACCAGCAGACCCTTGCCGCTCAATTCGCGCAGCAACCGGTGCAGAGAAAGCTGATGCTCCAGATCCAGATGGCTGGAAGGTTCATCCAGCAGCAATACTTCAGGCCCTTGTGCCAGCGCCGCGGCCAGCAGCACGCGTTGTTTTTCACCGCTGCTCAGCGTGCGAAAGTCGCGGTTCCGGAATCGCTCCATCTCCACCGCATGCAGTGCGTCCGCAATCGCGACAGCATCGGAATCGTTTTCGTACAGGCCCTTTGCGTGAGGCATACGGCCCATCGCCACCACATCGCCTACGGTAAACGGAAATGCGGTGGGCTCTGTTTGCAGCACCACCGCAACGCGCTTGGCAAACTCGCGGCGATTGCATTCATGCGCGGGCTGGCCCAGAAAGAGACACTCCCCGAAGGTAGGCTTGGCCAGACCTGCAATCAAATTGAGCAGCGTGGATTTCCCGGCACCATTGGGCCCGGCAATCGCCACGAACTCCCCCGCATGCAGTTTCAGTGAAGCGCGGCTCAGCACATCCGCGCTTCCATAACGAACGCCCGCTTCGCGAATGTCGAACAGACACTTCAATACTTGATCTCCGGATGCAGCAGCCGCAGCAGAATTCTGACGGCTTCCACGGCGCGCGGTCCGGGCACCAGAAACGGCGAAGAATCCAGCGCAAACACGCGCCCCGTTTTCACCGCCTTCAACGTGCCCTTGCTCCGCCACAACGCCAGCACCTCTTCCTGTTTCGGTCTTGCGTCGCCGCTCAGTTCCATGATCGCGTCCGGGTTGCGCGAGAGAATCTCCTCTAGCGAAATTTTCGGATACGGCGCGGTGACATCATGAAACACATTCGCTCCGCCCGCATAATCCAGCAAGTCTGAAAAGTAGCTGGTGCCAGAGCCCGCCACCATGCCCTCCAACTTTCCCGGCGTGTGGCCCACAATGAAAGCCACCAAGGGCTTCGGCAGCCCCGCGGTCACTTGCTTCAACTCTTTCAATTGGGATTGCAGATTGCGAATCATGCGCTCCGCGCCGTCACTCGCGCCCGCCGCTTTTCCAATCTCACGGGCTCCCGCGTAGATGGCCTCCAGGTTCTGGCTCTGCACTTCCACAATCGGAATGTGCAGGCGAGTGAGTGTCTCCAGCAGGTGATTCGGCATTTTATGCACCACAACAAGATCCGGCTTCAATGCCACGATGGCTTCCACATCCGGTTCCATCAGGTTGCCGATCTTCGGCAATTTCGCCGCCTCCGCCGGGAATTTGCAATAGATTGTCACGCCCACCACGCGCGGCCCCAACCCCATGGCGAACAGGGTCTCCGTGATGCTGGGTGCCGTGGAGACAATGCGCTGCGCACCGGCACCCCAGAGGCTTGCGGCCATCAGGAACAGCGTTAGGAACCGCATTGAAACTCCTTCCAGGCCTGCAACAGCCGCTTATTTTCTTCCCGCGGCCGCACTGCGATTCGCACCGTGTCATCAGAACAGCGGCGTATCAAAATCTTATGGCGAAGCATGTGTTCGTAGAGCGCCGTGGCCGAATAGTTCAGTTGCACGAGGAGAAAATTCGCGTCCGTTGTGGCCTGTTCTTTGCCCAGAAGATTCGCAAGCTGCTGGGCCAGCCACACACGCTCTTCGCGCACAAACTCGATGGTCCTCGCCGCATGGTCCGCATCGCCAACAGCAGCCAGCGCGGCCGCTTCAGCAAGCACGTTCACCTGCCACGGTTCACGCTCCCGCTTCCATTCGCGCACCGCCTCCGCCGCGCCCACCAGCGCTCCCACTCGCAACCCCGGCAGCGCATAAAATTTCGTGAGCGATCTGAGAACCGCCACTCGCGGATACTCACCGATCAATTCCCCGGCGGAGGGCAAGCCAGAAAATTCCAGGAAAGATTCATCAACCAAAACAGTCGCCGAAGAGCGTTCCAGATAGTCGCGCAATACCGCAAGAGACAAGCTCCATCCCGTGGGATTCGCCGGCCTTGTCAGCACAAGCAGTCCGCTATCTGGCCACGTGGTCTCTGCCATAAGATCGGCCGTCCGGCATTGCGAAAATGCGCGTTCGAACTCCGAAAATATAGGAAGAGCAAGCGTCACCGGCATGGCGCGAAACAGTCTGGCGAAGAAGAAGATCAACTCCGTGGCACCATTGCCCAGAATGATCTGATCGTTCTCAAGATTCCACGCATTCGCCAGCGCGGCGCGCAACCGTTCAGGCTCACGCTCCGGATAATGCACAATGCGGTCCAGAGCGCCGCAAATCGCCTGCTTCACGCGCGGCGATGGCCCCAGCGGGTTGATGTTCGCGCTGAAATCCAGCACCTCGCGCCAGTCCCATCCCTGCTCCCGCGCGACGGCGAACACATCGCCTCCATGCGCTATCGCCAAGCCGCGCACCCCACAATCGCCAACACGCAGAGTGCCTCCGAGGCATACAGCAAAACTCGCACCTTCCCGAACACGCCGCGCACCAGCGGATACACCGCGTCTCCCATCACAGCCTTCGTGCTCGCCTTGCCCTGGTAGAAATTCGTGCCGCCCAACTGCACACCCATCGCGCCTGCCACCGCCGCCTCCGGATACCCGGAATTCGGGCTGGGCTGGCTCTGCCCATCCCGGAGCGTTATACGAACAGCGCGCTTGGCATCGAAGCCCGGCAGCAGCGCGGCGATCCAGACCAGCACCGCCGTCAACCGCGCGGGAATATAGTTGGCAATGTCGTCCAGGCGCGCCGCGGCCCACCCGAACTCCGCGTACTTTTCATTCTTGTGCCCCACCATGCTGTCCAGAGTATTCACGGCCTTGTACGCCGCCATTCCCACGGGTCCCGCAATGGCCAGGAATAAGAGAGGCGCGATGACGCCATCGCTTAAATTCTCCGCCACTGTTTCCACGGTGGCGCGCACCATCTCCGGCTCGTTCAATGTCGCGGTATCGCGACCGACAATCCAGGAAAGCCATCGGCGCGCTCCTTCGGTGTCGTGATTTTCCAACGCGCGCACCACGCGGCCTGCTTCCTTATCCAGATCGCGGCAAGCGAGCAGCGAATAGATCCAATAGACGCGCGCCCACGCACCGCCGAAGTAAACGGTCACCCATACCGCGGACGTGAAACTGCCTACCACCACCAGCCAAAACAGCACGCCAGCCATGCGCGGGGGCATGCTGGTGGCCCGCAAGAGTCGCTCACAAAAACGCGCGAACCACCCCAACCCTCGAATCGGATGAGGCATCCATTGCGGATCGCCAAACGCCAGATCCAGCCCCACGCCCGCCAGCAATTCGCTCGCGTTCACCATTATAAATAAAGCTCCGCGAATCGTTTATGGTCCACGTTCGCGTCGAACCAACCGGCAAGAGCTTCATAAGTGCATTCCCGCTCGGGCAGCGGCTGCACCTCGCGGGCAATCAGTTCGCCCAACACACGCGCATGCTCCAGAGCCCCGTGTAGATAGGTGCCGGCGCATCGCCCCAAGCGCACACCGTCTTCGGAACCGCCTTCCAAAATCGCGAACGGCAACGAACCGTGGGGTCGCGTCGTTGCTCCCAAATGAATTTCGTAAGCATCGAACGCGATGCCCGAAGGTGTAGCCGCGTTCACGCGCCGCGTGATCTTTTCCCGGGCAAGCACAGTGGTGCCCGGAAGCAACCCAAGCCCGTCAGCGCCGCTGCGCTCCGATTCCATCCCAAGCGGATCGTCAATGCGTTCCGCCATCATCTGATAGCCGCCGCAGATCCCCACAATACTGGTGCCAGCCTCATGTTGGCGCACGATCCAATCGGCAAGACCCGTGGCCCTGAGCCATGCCAGATCCCCCAGCGTATTCTTCGTGCCGGGCAAAATCACACAGCGAAACATCGCATCCACCGGCTTCGTAATTCGTCGCGCGGAAGGCAGCAAACGAAAGTCCGACAGGTTCGAAATATGCGGTAGCGCGACGATCGCGATATCCGAATTGCGGCCGCCGATGCCCTCAAATGAAACGCCGTCTTCAGCATCGAGCGCCGCGTCACGCAGATAAGGGAACACGCCCAGACACGGCTTGCCTGTACGCGTTTCCAGCAGATTCACTCCGCCTTCGAACAGCGAAGGGTCACCACGAAAGCGGTTCACCGCGAAGGATCGTACCAACGCGCTTTCATTATTTTCGAGTAACGCAAACGTGCCGACCACCGCCGCGAACACGCCGCCCCGATCGATATCCGCGGTCAACATCACCGGCAC
>JBBROT010000165.1:0-7509 GCA_038229155.1 Bryobacterales bacterium
AAGTTTGGCCAGTACACGCTCTTAAATGACCCGGCTTCCCCTCCTAGCGCAAGCGGAAATGTGACTTTCACCGCAATCCCGGCGCCGCTCACCACTGACCTCACCATCGGCTCATTCAACGTGCAGCGCTTCTTCGATACGGTGGATGACCCGGGCGTGATCGACGTTGTGCTCACTGCGACGGCCCTCAGCAACCGGCTGGCGAAGGCGTCGCTCGCTATCCGCAACGTGGTGCGCGCGCCCGACGTTCTGGCTCTTGAGGAGATGGAGAATCTCTCCACCGCGCAGGCCCTAGCGGCACACATCGATTCGGATGCGACAGCCGCGGGCCAGCCGGCACCCGGTTATTCCGCCTATCTGGTTCCCGGAAACGACATCGGCGGAATCAATAACGCTTTTCTGGTGAAAGCATCGAAAGTGAACGTCATCAGCGTGACGCAGTATGGCAAGAATGCAACGTATACCGATCCCACCACGGGCAATCACGCCATCTTGTATGACCGGCCGCCGCTGGTGCTGCATGCTACCGCGCAAGCGCCCGGCTCGAACAGAACTTTCGCCTTCACGGTGATTGCGAATCATCTGCGCAGCTTGATTGGCGTGAATGACAACACACCCGTGGGAAGTTCCACGACGGGCAACCGGGTCCGGGCAAAACGCGAGGCCGGAGCCGAATTCCTGGCGAATCTGACCCAGACCTTTCAAAGCGCGGGCGAGAAAGTCTTCGTGGTGGGCGACCTGAATGCTTACCAGGTTAACGACGGGTATGTGGATGTGATCGGCGTGATTCGCGGTAACCCCGCGCCGCCTTCGGAAGACGTGGTACCCGGAGCCAGTGGATTGGTGAGCCCCATCCTGACCGACGCCGTGGATTTGCTGTCGGCCGACCAGACATATTCCGATACGTTCGATGGCACGGCGCAGGTGCTGGACCACGTGCTGTTTACCGCGAACGTCGCGTCCGTCATCAGACAGGTGGCTTACGGGCGCGTGAATGCGGATTTTCCCGAAGCCTACCGCAGCGACCCGGCAAGGCCCGAACGCGTCTCCGATCACGACCCCGTGATCGCCTATGTGACTCTGCCGCCTTACGTGCCGCCGACCGATGTCACCGCCCAAACAAGCACCGTGGGTTCCGGACTTTCGTATAACCGCGTGTCGCAGATCTATAGCGGCACGTTGACGGTCACGAACCGGAGCGCGCAAGCCATTACCGGGCCGGTGCAGATCCTTTTCACGAACATTTCCGCGGGAGCGACGCTGCAAAACCCGTCGGGAACTTCCGCCGGAGCGCCTTATTTGACCCTGCCCGGGGGAACCCTTGCCGCCGGTGCCAGCGCCACGGTGACCGTTCAATTCAAGAATACCGGTACTGCCCGCATCGGCTATACCACCACTATTTATTCGGGAGGTTTCTAAAAAATGGACATGCTCAAAACCACCTTCGCTTTCTTTCTTCTGACTTGTTCGAGCGGGTTCGCCTCGACGTTTACTTATAACGTCGCGGTGAATACCGGTTCATTGGTGAATACCACCGGGACGCTCTACTTCCAATTCAACCCCGGCGATATCACCTCCGATGTGGCCACCGCCACGGTCTCTAATTTTCAGGTGCCGGGTGGATCGCTAACGGGCGCGCCGCTGGTTAGCCCTGGTGTCACGTTTGGAGGAGGGGCCATCACCATCCCCAACACCGGCGCGAACAACGATGCCCTACAGGCAATTGCTTTCGGCACTTCACTGGCGTTTCGCGTCACTCTGGCGGACACGTTTACCGGAACCGCCGCCACCGGCAGCGTGTTCAACTTCGGCGTCTTTCAGGACGACGGCGTGACACCGCTGCTGACGAATCAGATCGATGGCTATTCCGTGATCATCGATCTGGACACGGCGAATGGCGCAACGGCTCAAAGCACCACGGCCGCGGCCACTGTTGTAAGCGCGATACCGGAACCCTCCACCATGTTGTTGCTGGCCGCCGGTTGCGCCAGCTTCGCGGCATTACGGTTCCGCCGTCTCGAGCGGTAGATTGCAAAAAAAGGCGGACCCGAAGGCCCGCCTTTTCTCAAACCGTAGATCCGGTTTTCAGTTAATCGCCGAACGAACCCACTTCTTCGCGCTCTTCCACTTTCTTAGCGGCGGGAGCGGTAGGAATACCCAGGGTGGACAGCGGCACAAAACCACCTTCGGCGGGCTTCTCTTTCAGGATGTGTTCGCGGTACAGCTTCGCCATCCGCGCGTCTTCGGCCTTCTGCTTCATGGCGGCATCGCGGCTGCGCACTTTCTCTTCACGCGCGGTTTTCGCAATCCCGGCCGAATCCAGATCGTGTTGGATATCGGCATCCACGTGCTCCGCAATCAGCTTCAGCGAATGCGCCGTGGTGGGCAGATTCACGTTCTTGTTGCCGGCGAAGATTTCATGGCGGCCCTTTTCCTCGTACCACTTGGTCAGTGTGGCCGTCATGTGCATCTTTTCAATGATATTGCGCCAGCCCACGCCCGTGTTGTAGGCGCAGAAGCTGATCTCGCCTTCCTGCGTGGCGTAAGGAATGATGCACTGTTCGGTACGGCGGAAATCGTAATTGAACAGATCCTGGAACCACATGCCTGCGATGAAGAGGAAGTTCCAGCGATCTTGGCGCCGCTTCTCTATATCCACCATGGTGCGGTCGCCCGTCACCTTGCCGTAATCGCGACCGGTGGCTCCGAAACACTTATCGAACTTGGCCAACATGTCGGTCAGCTTGAACGTGGAAGGCGCGCCGAACGGATCGTAATTGCGAAGCAGCGCGAGTGAAACACCCAGCACGCTCCATTTTTTCGAACGGCCCGCATCGGTGACGCGCGCCACATCTTTGGCCAACTGTTCGGCGTTCAAAAACGCGGTAACCGGCCGGAATTCCTTGGTTTCCTTATCGATCATCACGGCCATGCCGATGCCGCAATTCGGGTGGCATCCGCAGCTCAACTGGCCCCAATCCGCATTCGGCCCGTGGACCAGATCGGCCCAATCGGAAAACGTGCTCATAAAGGATATAGGGAACCAATCGCGAACCGGCTCGCCCATCCCCACTTGATTTTTCACATCCAGCGCCAGGTGAGAGAGCGTGTAGCGCTGTGCTGCGCGGCGTTCGTCCGTCACCGCTTCATCGCGGCCCGTGAAAGACACCGGCTGGAATGAAAGGAAAGAAATCTTCTTCGGATTATCGAGCGCGAACTGGATGATCTTCCCCACTTGCTCATTGTTGATGCCGTTAATGATCGTGGTGACCGGCACGATGTCGACACCGTTCGAGTGCAGGTTCTCAATCGCGCGCAGCTTCACATCGAACAGATTGCCCACGGCGCGATGCGAATTGGCGGCATTGCCGATGCCATCGAACTGCAGGTATGCGTACCGAAGACCGGCCAGCGCGGCTTCTTTGCAGAATTCCGGGCTCTTGGCAAACTCAATTCCGTTAGTGGCCGCCTGAACGCTGTTGTAACCCACCTTGCGCGAATACTTCACCGCATCGAGGAAGTAAGGGGAAAGCGTCGGCTCGCCGCCTGAAAACTGGACCGACATCTGCCGGCGCGGCTTAATGGAAATAGCATTGTCGAGCAGGGTCTGAATGTCTTCCCAGCTCAATTCATGCACGAACCCAACCTGATTGGCGTCCATGAAGCACGGGTCGCACATCATGTTGCAGCGATTCGTCAAATCCACGGTCAACACACTGCCACGACCGTGCTTCACGGTGCTGGTGCCGTGGTTGTGCAGCTTTTCATCGTTATGGGCGCGAATGTCGCGGCCCGGGAACACCTGTTCCAGATGCTTGAAAAATGCCGTATCGATGGCCATCACGTCTTCAAAGTGGCCGTGAATTTCGCAATCCTTCACCATCAGGATCTTGCCATCGCGCTCAATGACCTGGGCCTTGATTTCACCCACTTTCTCATTCAGCAGAATTTCGTGCGGAATCTTGCCGTCTACAATCTGCTGGCGGATTTCGGGAATGCAGCGGGGACAAAGGGAATCGGTCGTACGCGGCCAGCCGAGCGGCGGCTTCGTCTTCTGGTAGCTCTTGAGGAGTGGCTTATCGCTCCACTTGGGAGTGAAGGATGGGCGCTGGTTGATCTGGTTTAACCGGTCAAAAATACTCCAGGCCGCACCGGCGGCAAGCGTAACGGCCTTTTCGGCATACTTAATCGGCTTATGCATCGTTGTAGTCAATCTCCTGGGAGCCTGGATATCCTTTAACTAAGGCTAAAGGGTATACAGATGCAAGCCCTACTCAAAATGGTTCAAATGCGATTTTTTCCAGCCCACTGGCAATCCCCGCAATTGAACGGATTTGTCCAACGGAATCAATAGGATGGGTGGAAAGATCAATCTCGAACTCTACCATGAGTGCGCTCGCGCCTGCGGTTTTCACCTGAGCGGCGTTGCCCAGGCATTGCCCCATGCCGATGCAACTCGATATAGCTCTTGGATTGACCGGGGATATGCCGGGGATATGCGCTATCTGACGGATCACCGCGCCGAAAAACGCCTGGACCCGCGCACCCTGCTTCCCACCGCCCGAACCATCCTGTGCCTGGGAATGCTCTATAACGGCCCCGAACCCCATACCGCCGATTTCGATTCCTACGAGCGCGGCTGGATTTCCCGCTACGCCTGGGGCCAGGACTACCACGATCTGATGGCGAACCGCCTGGCGCAATTGGCGGCCAAGCTCCAGGCCGTCGAGCCGTTCGATGCGAAAATCTGCTGCGACACCGCTCCTTTATTAGAACGAACCTATGCGCGCGCCGCCGGGCTTGGGTGGATCGGCCGCAACACCTGCCTGATCCATGAAGGGCAAGGTAGCTGGTTTTTCCTGGGTGAAATTCTTACCTCGCTCGATCTGCCCACGCCCACCGAGCCCGCGCCCGATCGCTGCGGAACCTGCCGGCGATGCATCGATGCCTGCCCCACCGCCGCCATCGTGCCTGCTTCAGAAGGGTGGACCGTCGATTCCCGCCGCTGCATTTCCTACTTCACCATCGAGCTCCGTGGCGCGGTTCCCGAAGAACACCGGGCGCAGGCTGGCGGCCACCTGTTCGGCTGCGATATCTGCCAGGATGTCTGCCCCTGGAACCGCAAAGCTCCCCTCACCGACGAACCCGCCTTTGCCGCCGGCCACCTGGCTCCGCCGCTTGAGGCCATGGCCCGCCTCTCGGAAGCCGAGTTCCAAGCCATGTTTCGCCACAGCCCCCTGAACCGAGCCCGCTATTCCGGCTTCCTGCGAAATGTGTGCATCGCGATGGGAAATTCCGGCAACCCACGTATGCTGGAACCTCTCGAGGGCTTGGCGGCGTCACGCGACCCTATCGTCGCGGAACACGCCGCCTGGGCTATAGGAGCTTTGCAATCGAAATGCGCGTCCCGATAGCAACGGTTTTCTTTTCAGCATTTTTGTGCGCCGCACAGAGCCGTTCGGTCGCACTCACCTTCGACGATCTCCCATCGGCCGACACTACAGACCCGGATACAGCCCTCCGCATGAACCGAACCATCCTGCGTGCCCTCAAGCACTTCCATGCGCCTTCAATCGGATTCGTGAATGAGAAGAAAGTGGAAACTCTGGGCCGCCAACCGTTACAGGGTTGGAGCCAAAACGGCAATTCCCTCGGCAACCATGCCTATGCCCATCTCGATCTGAATACGCTCACTGCCGAGCAGTTCCAGCAAGAGGTAGTTCGGGGCGAGCCATCCCTGCCCCCTCACCCGCGCTGGCTCCGTTTCCCCTTCAATCACTCCGGCGAGACCGCGGAAAAACAGGCCGCCGTACAAGCCTTCCTCTCCACCCGCGGTTACCGCATTGCCGCCTGCACCATCGATAACGAAGATTATGAATGGTCCCGCGCTTATGACCTGTTGCTAAGAAAACACGCCACCGCCCAAGCCCGGCGACTTCGCGCGGAATACCTGATCTACACCGCCTCGAAGATCGACTATTATTCAGATCTGCACGCCCAGGTCTTCGGGCGCTCCATACCCCACGTGATGCTCCTTCACGTCAACCAACTCAATGCCGCTACCATCGCGCAAGCGCTGGAAATCTTCAAATCAAAGCGGTACCGGTTCGTCACCCTGGAGCAAGCGCAATCCGATCCCGCCTACGAAACGCCCCTCCCGCAGGCCACCGCCTACGGACCCATGTGGGGTTATCGTTGGGCCAAAGCGCTGCATGTGAAGATTGACGGCTCGCGCGAACCGTCCCCGCCGGAGTGGGTGGTGCACTACGGCAAGTAAGCCCCAAACAGGCCATGCTCTAGACTGAAATTGTGCGCCGCTCAGCTGCGATTCTATTCTACGTTGCCACCCTGCAAGCCGTCGAAGAGCCTAATACGGCCGCCGCCTTCGACCATTACTACAACCTGGAATACGATCAGGCCATCACCGGCTTCGAAGCCATCGCCAAGGCCAACCCGCAAGCCCCGCAACCGCACAACAGCATCGCCCAATGCCTGCTCTACCGCGAAATGTTCCGCAACGGGGCGCTCGAAAGTGAACTGGTCAGCGGCAATAACTCCTTCCTGCGCCGGCCCAAGGTGAACACCACGGCGGAAACGGAAAAACGCTTCCAGGCCGAAGTGGACCGCGCCATCGGCTTAGCTCAAGCGCGCGTCGATAAAAATCCTAACGACACCGAAGGCCTGTATGCGCTGGGGGTGGCGAACGGCCTGAAATCGAATTACGACTTTCTGGTGCGCAAGGCCTGGCGAGATGCCTTGAGCGAGGCAACGGCGGCGCGGAAGTTCCACAATCGCGTCACCGAACTCGATCCCACGAACTACGATGCGCGCCTGATCCAGGGCGTGCACGATTATGTGGTGGGCAGCCTGCCGTGGCTGTATAAATCACTCGGCTTCCTGGCTGGCTTTCATGGCGATAAGGATTTGGGGATCCGCACCCTGGAAGAAGTGGCGCGCAAAGGCCGATATAACAAATCAGATGCGGAGATTCTGCTCTGCGCTCTCTACCGGCGGGAAGGCCAGCCGCGCAAGGCCCTTCCCCTTCTGGACGATGTCTCAAAACGCTACCCGCGAAATTATCTCTTGAAGCTCGAACAGGCCCAGATGTATAGTGCCGTCGGTGACAATAAGAGCGCGCTGGCCGTTCTGGACCGCGTCGAAACTTCGAAGCGCGACAAAGCCCCAGGCTACGCTCAACTGCCAGCGGAGAAAATTGGATATGAGCGAGCCACCATTCAGTTCTGGCATCGCGATCTGGAGGCATCGCTCGAGAATTTCAAGAAGGTGACCGCAAAAGCCGCCGACCTGGATCTGAACACCGGCGTACTCGCTTACATGCGCCAAGGCCAGATTTACGATCTGACGAACCGGCATTCCCTGGCCGTGCCGAAATACGAAGCCGCCATCAAATTCGCGCCACAGGCCGATGCCGCCAAAGAGTGCCGCCGTTACATTTCTTCGCCCTACAAGCGCCCTTAGCTTTTACGCTCAGAGTTCTCACGCCAGCGG
>JBBROT010000166.1:0-7488 GCA_038229155.1 Bryobacterales bacterium
GGCTTCGCTGGGTGGGTTCGGCATTGCTGTTTGCCGAATCGAGATGGAACAAAATGCGCGGGTATCGTCACATGCCCGTGTTAGTGAATGCGCTCGACGCAGCCTATCGGCTCCGGACAGCCACCATGGCCGCTGCAGCCAGTGCAGCTTAAAATTAATCGAGAGAGTCGCTAACTTTAAACGGAAATCTGGACATCCTCTTGGGTCACGCAAAAAGCAAAGTTATTTTTCTGTTTCTTTGCACCGCTTTGCAGCTTTTCGCCTCCTTCTACTGGATTTCCCGCCACTACAATCCAGCCAGAAGGAGGTATTAAAAAACTGGCGTATTTACTTTTGATTCTGAAACTGTTTCCGGTAATACTCGGAGCGGTTCAAGCGGTGGAAGCGGCTATCCCTCTTCCGTCCGCGGGAAAGGCGAAGCTCGATCTTGTGCTGGGCACGGTGACTGACGTTTACTCTTCCACCCAGCAGGTGACTCCGGAGATGCCGCTGGACCGGCTCACGGCTCTTGTCACCCAAACCGTGGCGCGTGTTGTCGCAACATTCAACGCGCTCGGCATCTTCAAGAAGGGTTAAGCTTAGCGGGGCGCGCGCGTCAGCTTCATGCGCGCGCCCTTTATACTAAGCGAATGAATGAAGTCATGGAGCTTGAGAAGCTCCATCTATTGCAGAATTACGCCCGCTATCCACTTGTGCTCTCGCACGGTGAAGGCACCCGCCTGTTCGATACCGAAGGCCGTTCCTATCTCGACCTGATCTCAGGCATCGGAGTAAACGCCCTCGGCCACAATCACCCGCGCATCACCAAGGTGATTCAGGAACAGGCCGCGCGTCTGATCCACACGTCCAATCTTTATTACCATCGGTTCCAGGGCCCGCTCGCCAACCGCATCGCTGCCGCCAGCGGTCTCGACCGCGTCTTCTTCGGCAACACCGGCACCGAAGTGGTGGAGGGCGCGCTCAAGATGGCCCGCGCTCACGGCACCAAAATTCATCCGGACAAGTTCGAAGTCATCTCGCTCGAAAATTCATTCCATGGCCGCACTTTGGGCGCGCTGTCCGTCACCGGCCAGCCCAAATACCGGAAGGATTTCGAACCGCTGCTGCCCGGCGTCAAGTTCGTTTCAAAGAACGATTGCGCCGCGCTCGAAGCCGCTTTCAGCGATCGCACCTCGGCCTTCATCGTCGAAGTGATCCAGGGCGAAGGAGGCATCTTTCCGGTGTGCCGGAACTACCTCGCGCGCGCGCGGGAACTCTGCACGCAACACAACGCGCTCCTCATCTTCGATGAGACACAGTGCGGCGTCGGCCGGCCCGGCACCTTCTTCGCGTATCAAAACATGGACCCCATCATCCTTCCCGATGTGATGGTAGCCGCGAAGCCCATCGCCTGCGGGCTCCCGCTCGGCTTCATCGCCGCCACCGAAGCGGCAGCCGCCGCCATCTCCCCAGGCATGCATGGCTCCACGTTCGGCGGAGGTCCGCTCTCCTGCCGCGTCGCGCTCGAATTCTTCGACATCCTCGATGAGCTTCTTCCGCAAATGCGCCGCGTGGGAGCACACTTCCGCACTCGGCTGCTGGAGTTGAAAGACAAATACGAAGCCGTGCACCAGGTCAGAGGACAGGGCCTGATGCTCGGCATGGAAATGAAGCAGCCCTGCAACGAAATGGTGACGGCCGCCATGAGCGAAGGCCTGCTCATCAACTGTACTCACGACACCACGCTTCGCTTTCTGCCGCCGTACATCATCACGGAAGCGGAAGTGGATGAGGCCGTCGCGATTCTCGATAAGCTGCTAAGCCGCTAGTGGAAGCCCGATAACAGCAAAACTGGCAGAAATTGACAGATTTTGCCAGAGAGTTTAGATTGCAAGGCATGACGTCGATGAACGTCTCTTTGCCTGAGGATCTGAAGCAATTCGCGGAAGCGCAAACCAAGCACGGCTACAGCACTCCCAGTGAATATGTCCGCGAACTGATCCGGGAGGATCAAAAAGCGCAAGGCCAAGGAAAAGCTCGATGCCCTCCTGCTCGAAGGCCTCAATTCCGGCGATCCGATTCCGGTCGACGCCAAGTTTTGGGCTGACCCCAAGCAGGAAGCTCTCGCCAAGCTGCAATCCCGCAAGAAAGCCTCCCCTAAGAAATGATCTCGATCTTCTGGAGCAATACGTTCACTCGGCGAGCAAGCTTGCGCCGCGGCTCCCCGCCCGTCGCGCCTTCTTCAAAGCCGTAAGCCGGGTTTCGGACCGGAGCCAAGCCCGCGCACTGACCGGCCTTGCCCCGCTGCAACCGCCCCAAGCCGTATTCCGCGACGGATTCTTCTTCGGGTGAACATCATTCTCGGTGCGGGGAATGGGCAAGCCACCTTCTGGCCCGGGGTCTGTCAACGACAGTTACGGCCGTGTTATTGTCGCGGGAACGGTAACGAACGTACGGCTGTTTCTGAAATGACCATAGTCGGCGCGCACTATTTATTTTCCGGCTCAGCCGCTAGCCCTTCAGAACCGCGCCCGTGCCGCGCGCAATCATCAGTTCTTCATTCGTCTTCATCACGCGAACCGGCGGGTTGCCCATAGCGGTCAAGCCCTGCGCGATCCGCTCCCGCACCTCGGCCGAATTTTCGCCGATGCCGCCTGTGAACACCAGCAGATCCAGGCCGCCCAGCGCCGCCGCAAATGCGCCCACAAACTTGCGTGCCTGGTAGCAATACACCTCCACCGCCTCCGCCGCGGCCGCATTCGCAGGGCTCGCCTGAATCAACTCCTGCATGTCGGAAGTCAGGCCAGAGAGTCCCTTCAACCCGCCCTCCTTCGTGACCAGCCGGTTCACCTCATCGGCACTCATACCGCGCGCACGCATCAGGTGCAGCACCACGCCGGGGTCCAGGTCGCCCGACCGGCTGCCCATCGTGAAGCCGCCCGTAGGCGTCAGTCCCATCGACGTATCCACGCTCTCGCCATTGCGAATCGCGGCCATGCTGGAACCATTCCCCAAGTGCGCCACGATGAGCCGCTCCGGCAACGAACCTTCACGCCTAAGTTCGCTCACGATGTACGCATACGAAAGGCCATGGAAGCCGTATCGAATCACGCCCTCATCCGCAAGCTGCCGAGTGAGCCCGAAGAGTTGCGCCACGCGCGGCATCGTGCGGTGGAACGCCGTATCGAAGCAAGCCACCGCCGGCAGATCGGGCAGAGCTTTGCTCACCGCCGCGATCACGGCAAGCTGATCGGGCATGTGGTCCGGCGCAAGGCCGGTCAACTCCTCCAGGTCCTTTTGCAGTACCGCCGTTACGCGCTCCGGTTCAATGTGGCGCGGGCCGCCATGCACAATCCGGTAGCCCACGGCTGCAACGCCGTCCAAGTGCCCCGCCCCGCGCAGTTCCTTCAAGATCGCCGCGACGGCCGTATCGCGGTCGCGCATGGCTTCGCCGGACACCTTGCCGCTAGCCACTTCCCGCTCCTCCGCATACACCGAATACTTGATGCTGGAGGATCCGCTATTGATCGTAAGAACGGTCACTCAGAGCCGTGCCGCCGCTTCCGCGCGCCGATGCAGTTCCTTCTCCGCGCGATACCAGTCTTCATCCGGAGACCCGGAAGGACCGCCGCGCTCCTGCCAGTATTCATAAGCTAAGGCCTCAAGTTCGTTCGTTTCTTCTTCATATTCCTCGTGGCTGCTGGAATGCTGATCGTCTGCATGTATACCGTGGTGCGAGCGATGCCGAAGTTTTCTGGACATGTCCGATTATCCTAAGGTCAGTGGGCTTTCGCGGACCAGTGAACGTGCTCTTATGAACAGATTTGCAATTCTCGGCTGTTTGCTCTTCGCCGGCTGCTCCCGCCCAACGGATTCCCCCGGCACCTTGCACGTCGCCGCGGCCAGTAACCTTTCGCGCATCTTCCCCGCCCTGGCACGCGCCTGCGCGAATTCCACGGGCCTCACCCTTGTGCCAAGTTTCGGAAACACCGCACAACTTGCACAACAGATTGAAAACGGCGGCCCGTTCGATTTGTTCCTGGCCGCGGATACGGCGCACGTGGCGAACCTGGAAATTGTGCACAAGCTGATTCCGAATTCCATGCACAACTATGCACAAGGCCGCCTGGTTCTTTACGCGCCGCGCCGTCCGGATCTGCGCAAGCTCGAAGATCTCGCGCTGCCTTCGGTCAAGAAGATCGGCATCGCGAAGCCCGAACTCGCGCCCTATGGCAAGGCCTCCATCGAGACTCTGACCAACCTGCGGCTCTGGCCCGCATTGGAACCGAAAGCCGTGTACGGCCAGAACATCGGGGCCGTGCTTCAGTTCGTGGATAGCTCGAATGTCGACGCCGCCTTCACGGCGCTCGCTCTGGTGAATGAGAGTCCGGGCAACAAGATCCTGGTCGATGCGGCACTCCATGCACCGCTCGATCAGGCGCTAGGCATACCCAGCGGCACCGCGCATCCCGAGCAGGCCGCGCGCGCCGCCGCCTGGTTCCTTTCGCCCGAAGCCCAGCGCATCTTCAGCAGTTCGGGTTACGGAATTGCCGCGCAAGATTCGGGTAGAGCGCCGCATACCCCTCCCGCTACCGTAAAGCCATGACAACCGCCGCACCGGCCTACTGGCAGGCCATCGAAACTCGCGACCGTTCACTCGACGGCACCTTCGTCTACGGCGTCACCACCACGCGAATCTTTTGCCGCCCCTCCTGCCCGTCACGCCGGCCGCTTTCGGCGAACGTGGAATACTTCGACGCTCCGGCAAGCGCGCAGGCCGCCGGCTTCCGCCCCTGCAAACGCTGCCGCCCCGCCGACGCGAAGCATCCCGAAGCAACACTGATGGAAGCCGCCTGCCGTTACATTGACGCTCATCCAGAAAAGTTTCAGCTTTCGGGTCTGGCGCGTCACATGGGATATAGCACGTTTCATTTGCAGCGCCTGTTCAAAGCGGCTCTCGGCATCACACCGCGCGCCTACGCCGAATCGCGCCGCGTTGCGATGCTCAAGCAGGAACTGCGGCAAGGTCTTCCAGTGACTGAATCGGTTTACAACGCCGGCTATTCATCCAGCAGCCGCGCCTATGAACAAGCCGCCGCGCACTTCGGCATGACGCCCGCCACTTATCGCAAGCATGGCCTTGGCACACAAATCGCTTTCGCCATCGCCGCCGCTCCTCTGGGCTTGGTTCTTGTCGCGCATACCCGTCGCGGCGTTTGCTCCATCGCCTTCGGTGACAGCGATGCGGGGCTGGAAAGCCAACTGCGCGAAGAGTTCTCTTCAGCGGTCATCACGCGGAACGAATCGCCTCACCTGGCCGCTGTGCTGGCACACCTGAGTGGCGCGGACCGCCTGCTCCGATTGCCGCTCGATATCCAGGCCACTGCCTTTCAGCGCCGTGTGTGGGAGCAACTGCAACAGATTCCTTATGGTGAGACGCGGTCGTATTCGCAGGTCGCTTGCGCATTAGACCGGCCCTCCGCAACTCGCGCCGTCGCCCGCGCCTGTGCCTCAAACCGAGTAGCTCTCGCCATCCCCTGTCATCGAGTGGTGCGCGAAGACGGCTCCCTCAGCGGGTACCGTTGGGGCACCGAACGCAAGCAGGCTTTGCTCGATAAGGAGAGACACTAAGGGTTGCAACAGTCGCTGCTGTTCCTTCCTGAAAATCGCGTCTACACCGTCACCGAATTGAACGGTGCCATCAAGAGCACGCTCGATCGGGAGTTTCAGGACCTGCGCGTCTCCGGCGAAATCAGCGGCCTGCGCATGGCGCAAAGCGGCCACGCTTACTTCACGCTGAAGGAACACGAATCGCAGATCCGCTGCGTCTGCTTCCGCTCCACATACCGGTATCTGAAATTCAAGCCCGTCGATGGCATTGCGGTAGTGGCTCGCGGTCGACTTGATGTCTTCGAAGCCCGAGGCGAATACCAGCTCATGGTGGAGGGTCTGGAACCCCAAGGCCATGGCGCGCTGCAAGTGGCGTTTGAAAAACTCAAGCAAAAACTCCGCCTGGAAGGCTTGTTCGAAACCGATCGCAAGCGCCCGCTGCCCAAGTACCCGCGCCACATCGCCATGGTGACGTCGCCGCGCGGCGCGGTTGTTTCAGACATGATTCAGGTGCTGGAGCGCCGCTTCCCCGGTCTCCAAATTCGGATCTTCCCCGCGCAGGTGCAAGGGGAAGCCGCCATCGAAGAGCTCTGCCGCGGCTTGGAGTATTTCTCGCGCCAACCCTGGGCCGATGTCGTCATCCTCGCGCGGGGAGGCGGCTCGCTTGAAGACCTGTGGAGCTTCAATTCCGAAGCGGTGGCGCGTGCCATCGCTGCCTCCAGCATCCCCGTTATTTCAGCGGTAGGCCACGAGACCGATGTCACAATTGCCGATTTCGTAGCCGACCTGCGCGCCCCCACGCCCTCCGCCGCCGCCGAAATGCTTTGCTGCACGCGCGATGAGTTGCTCACGCGCATCGCGGGCCAGGAACGCCAACTCATCCAGGCCGCCCGCTTCCGCCTTTCAGAGGGCGCGCGCCGCGTGAACAAACTTGGCACAGATCGCGCGGCAACCCTGCTGCACCGCCAGATCGGCCGCACGCTGCAGCGCGTGGATGAAAATGAAAGCCGCCTTCGCGATGCCATGCGCAAGCGCCAACAAGCCTCGCTCACGCGCATCGCCGCTCTGGAAACGCGTCTTCGCTATCACGATATGCGGCCACGCCTGGCAAACGATAGGCATCGTCTGGAACGTGGCACCGTCGCGCTGACCGCCGCGGCCGCGCTCTTCATTTCACGCAAACGCCAGCGCCTCGCGACGGCAGTTGCAAAGTTGGAGCAGTTGAGTCCGCTGCGCATTCTGGACCGCGGGTATGCCATCGTCCGCAACACGGCCGGCCTGGTCAAGAGCCCAACGGATGCTCCCGCGAACTCTGAGATTCAAATCCGCTTCGCTCAAGGCGAGCTGTCCGCCATTGCAACAGAGCGACGAGCTTAGCTCTTCCGTTTGCCCAACCTCTTCGCGTAACCTTCCTTGTTCACCTGCCGCGAACGGCCGATGGCCAAAGCATCTTCCGGCACGTCGTGCGTCAGCACGCTTCCCGCCGCCACGTAGGTCCGCTTCGCGAGTTCGATGGGTGCCACCAGCGTGGAGTTACTCCCCACGAAACTGCCATCGCCGATCTTGGTGCCATGCTTATTCACGCCATCGTAATTGCAAGTGATGGTACCCGCACCCACGTTCACTCCGGCCCCGATTTCAGCATCGCCCAGGTAAGCCAAGTGCATGGCTTTGGTACCGGCTCCGATACTCGCCTTTTTCAACTCCACGAAGTTGCCCACATGAACGCCTTCAGCCAAGTGGTTGCCCATCCGCAATCGCGAGTACGGCCCCGCATGAACGCCGCGCTCCAGCTTTGAGGTGCCCACCATGGTGAACGGCTGAATCTCCACCTCATCCGCCAGTTCGGAATCCACAATCACGGAGCAGGCACCGATGCGGCAGTTCTCCCCCACCACC
>JBBROT010000167.1:0-7433 GCA_038229155.1 Bryobacterales bacterium
AGATTTCGCCCAGCCAGATTTACGCGTATGCCGCGCTCAAAATGGGTGTGCCCTATGCCAACGGCGCTCCACATTTGACTGTGGATACGCCCGCCCTGATGGAACTGGCGAGGGAGCGGCAAGTGCCCATTTGCGGGAAAGATTTCAAGACCGGCCAGACTTTGATCAAGACCATCCTGGCCCCCGGCCTGAAGAGCCGCATGCTGGGTATGTCCGGCTGGTTTTCAACTAACATCCTCGGCAACCGCGACGGGGAAGTGCTGGATGACCCGGGCTCTTTCAAGAGTAAAGAGGAAAGTAAGCTTTCCGCGCTCGAATTTATTCTTCAGCCGGAACTCTACCCTGAACTTTATAAGGATCTTTACCATAAGGTCCGCATCAACTATTACCCGCCCCGTGGCGATGCCAAAGAAGGTTGGGATAACATCGACATTTTCGGTTGGATGGGATATCCGATGCAGATCAAAGTGGATTTTCTCTGCCGCGATTCCATTTTGGCGGCGCCGCTGGTTCTGGACCTTGTGTTGTTTATGGACTTGGCGAAGCGCGCCGGAATGCAGGGTGTGCAAGAATGGCTGTCTTTCTACTTCAAAGCGCCCATGACCGCGCCCGGGTTGTATCCCGAGCATGACCTTTTTATTCAGTTGATGAAGCTGAAGAACACGCTGCGCTGGATGAAGGGCGAACAGTTGATTACCCATCTGGGAATGGAATACTACGATTAGTGCCGGGCGGCGAACGATAAGATGAGAGTCCTGGTAATTGGCGGAACCGCGTTTATTGGCCGGCTGCTGGTCGCGGAATTGATAAAAGCCGGTCACGATGTGACGATTCTGCATCGTAAGCCGAAGCACGCGTTCGGCAAGAAAGTGGATAACATCCAGGCTGATCGGAACGACGCCGCCGCCATGAAGCAGGCGCTCGAAGGCCGCAGGTTCGAGGTGGTGTTCGACAACGCCTACGATTGGGAACGCGGCACCAACGTGCAGGCCATCGAAGGCACCGTGCATGCTTTGGGCGACCGGTTGACGCGTTACATCTATATGTCGTCGATCGCGGCTTATGGCGACGGCTTGAACCACTACGAAGACGATCCGCTGGCACCGGACGACGCGCAGGATAACTACGTTCGCAATAAAGCCATGACGGAGCGCATGCTGTTCCGCCTGCACCAGCGCACGAATTTTCCGGTTGTTACTTTCCGGCCTCCGTTTATCTATGGCCCGGAAAATCCGTTTTATCGCGAGGCGTTTTTCTGGGATCGCATGCGCGTTGGCCGCTCCCTGATTGTTCCCGGCGACGGCGGGCGCTTGATGCAGTTCGTGTATATCAAGGACCTGGTCACCGCCATGATGAAGGCGATGACGGACCCGGGCGTGCTGGGTGAAAGTTTCAACATCGGCATGGAGCGGCCGATCACGCAGATGGAACTGCTGCAAGCGTTCGCCAAAGCGGCCAAGAAGAAACTTTCTTTCGTGAAAGTTCCGCGCGACCGTATCATCGAAGCGGGCGGCAACTCCATGGGCGATCCTGCATACTTCGGCGTTTATTTCGACGTGCCGCCCATCACGGAGGCCATGGGCAAGCTGAAGCGCGTGCTGAAGCTTGTGCCAACTCCGTTCGACACCGGCCTTCGCGAAACATACCTGTGGTATCAGCGCCAGCGCAAAACGGCGAAGTTGAACACGGATTTCGAAGACAAGCTGATTGAGATTGCCGCGAACCTGGTGCCGGTGCCCGCCGATATCTAGCGCTTAGCGCGCGGGAAAAAGGAACCGGAGCACCTGCCCCATGCGAGCCGCCCAAGCCGATTCGGTATGGCCCGCGCCGGGGTATTCCCAATGCTGCAAATCGCGGCCTTCCACCCAGCCTTTGCGTTCCAGCAAATCGCGCATTTCACGCGTATCCTGAACGCAGCGCTCCCCTTCCTCCAGGCCCATATCGAGCCAGATGCGCAGCGGCAATTTTTCCGGTAGCGCCTCCACTTGAGCCAGCATCATTTTCTTGTCCCACCACAGCGCCGGGCTCATCACTGCCAGCTTTCCGAATACTTCCGGATGGCTGAGCCCCAACTCCAGCGTCACCAATCCGCCCAGCGACGAACCGCCCAGCCCCGTATTTTCCGGACCCTTGCGGGTGCGAAACTCACGGTCGATCATCGGCTTAATTTCAAGCCGCAGCATCTGGCTATAGAGTTGGCTCTTGCCGCCACGAAGATGGCCGGCGTCAACGGTCGGCGTATATTCATCGATGCGGTGCTCTCCGGTGTTATAGATGCCAACCACGATCAACGGTTCAATCTGGGCCGCAGCAATGAGCGACTCCGCCGTTTCATCCACCTGCCACTCATCGCCCCGGAACGACGTCGCAACGTCGAACACGTTCTGGCCATCCTGCAGATAAAGCACGGGGTAGCGGCGTATCCGCTTCCGCCGGTAGCCGGGCGGAAGATACACGATGATGTCTCGCGCATCGGGCAGATAGCAGCTTTCGAACTGTTCGAAAAATTGGAAGTCGCCCGTGAGCGTGTGGTGGTGCTGGTCCTTCACTTCGCGTCGCGCCAGTTGGCTCCGATTCCGACATCGGCCACAAGCGGCACGCGCAGCAGGTGAACGTGCTCCATCTCATGCTTCACCATCGCGCCCACTTCCTCCGCCTCTTCTGGAGGACCTTCCAGAACCAGCTCATCATGAACCTGCAACATCATGCGGGTCCTCTTATCGCGAAGCCGCCGGTCGATCCGGATCATGGCGAGCTTGATCAAATCGGCCGCCGTGCCTTGCAGCGGCGAATTCACCGCCGTACGCTCCGCGAAGCCGCGCGCGTTCGGGTTGCGACTGTTCATATCGGGGATGGGCCGCTCGCGCCCGAAGAGCGTCTTGGTGACGCCCGTCTTCCGCACCGCCGCGATGGTGTCGTCGATAAAAGCGCGCACGCCTTTGTACCGATCAAAATAATTGAAGATGTAAGTCTCCGCCTCCTTGCGCGAGATTCCCAATTGCGCCGCCAGGCCGAAGGGGCTGATGCCATAGACGATGCCGAAGTTGACCGCCTTCGCGTTGTTGCGCTCCTCCTTGGTGATCATCATCGGAGGCACTCCCATCACCTCCGCGGCCGTACGCGTATGGATGTCTTCGCCGGAGCGGAAAGCTTCCACCAGCACCGGGTCATCTGAAAAGTGCGCCATCAGCCGCAACTCGATCTGCGAATAATCCGCCACCAGCATTACCCAGCCATCGCGTGGAATGAAGGCGGCGCGAATCTCACGGCTGAGTTCGGTCTTGATGGGAATGTTCTGCAGATTCGGATTCGAAGAGGAGAGCCTCCCCGTGGCCGCGCCGGTCTGATTGAAGCTGGTGTGGATGCGTCCGGTGGCGGGGTCGATCAGGGCCGGTAGCGCGTCCACATAGGTGCCTTTGAGCTTCGTGAGTTGGCGGTACTCCAAAACTTTCCGCGCGATGGGGTACTCCGCCGCGAGGCCCTCCAGAATATCGGCGGCGGTGGAGACGGCTTTCCCCTTGCCATATTTCACCGGCGAGGGAAGCCCCAATTTTTCGAAGAGAACCTTGCCCAGCTGCTGGGGCGAGGCGATGTTGAACTCGCAATCCGCCAACTCGCAAATTTCTTTGGTCAGGCGCGCGATACCGGTTTCCATCAGGCCGGAAAGGCGCAACAGCTCCGTCGCGTCCACGCGAATGCCTTCCAGTTCCATGCGCGCCAGCACGCCGGCGAGCGGCAGATCGATCTCGTCATACACCTTGCGCAGATCGCGCGCCGTCACCTGATTGCCCAACATCTCATTCAGGTCCAGCAGTTGAAGTGCTTGACCCGCGGGCGTTGGATCCAGCTTCAGATCGAGACGCCGCTGCACCATCTGGTCCAGGGCGCAGGCGGAGGGGTCTGAACTCAGCAGGAATTCGTAGAGCGATACATCGTGAACGAAACCGGCGGGTGACATATCCAGCTTCGCCAGCGTGAGCAGATGCCCTTTGGCGTCAGCCACAATCTTGGGGCGGTCGCTGTCTTCGATCAAGCGGCACAGCAGGGCTGCTTTTCCGGCACGCGCATCGCCCGACTGCCACGCCACTCCCGCTTCCGTGTCTCCCGAAGCGGTCACGCCCAGGGCGAACGCCACTGGCGCACCGTCCGGAATTGCGCGGAGCCAATCCTGATCGATCTGGCCTACCGTTCGTTCCCGGCGATCTTCGGCGGGGCCCAACTCCTTCAGCAGGCTATGGAATTCCAGCTCCTTATAGATGGCTTTCAGCGCCATCACATCCGGCTCGCGCACTTCGAGATCGGCAAAGCGAAACTCAATCGGCACGTTCGTTTCAATCTTCGCCAGGCGTTTACTCATCAGCACGCGTTCGCGATTGTTTTCGAGGCTCTCGCGATACATCTTGCGAGTCACTTCCGAGGCGCGATCCAGAGCGGCTTCGACGGAGCCGAACTGTTCGATCAGATCGCGCGCGCCCTTCTCGCCAATGCCGGGAGCGCCGGGAATGTTATCGATGGCATCGCCCTTGAGCGCGAGCAAATCCGCTACCTGATGCGCCTCCACGCCCATGAACTCTTTCACCTTGGCCCGGTCATACCAGGTGTCGTCCTTGGCTGGATTCAGCATCAACACCTGATCATTCACAAGCTGCAACATGTCCTTGTCGCTTGAAACGATCACCACGTCATAGCCGGCTTCGGCCGCGCGGCAGGACATGGTTCCGATCACGTCATCCGCCTCGAAGCCCGCAAACTGAAGGATGGGAATGTGCATGGCTTCGAGCAGTTTGCGCACCCAGGGAATCTGCTCTTTCAAATCGCCGGGCATCTCTGTTCGATTCGCTTTGTACTCCGCGTAATCCTGCTCGCGAAGCGTGGGCCCGATGCTCTCAAAGACCGCCGCCATGTGCACCGGCTGAAAGCTCTTTGACAATTTGCGCAGCATGTTGTTGAAGATGAAAACGGCTTCGGTGGAGAGGCCCGTGGCCGTCCTCATAGGTGGCAAATTCATCCGCGCGCGTGCGTGATACGCCCGGAAAATGAAGCCGTAGCTGTCGATGAGGAAGAGCCGGGGAGCAAGCACTTGCTTGATGATAAAACATCCCGGCCTCGCTTTCCGTTCGCGCCAGCCACAGGCTTAGCGCCTGAAGTGTGGTTAAAACGCTACACGAATTCGTACTAGGCCGTTTGTATTGTTTAACTTGCAAATAGGGTCGCGAATTGCATTAAGTTTTTTCATGCGGAGCCCATTTGAAGTTTGAAACGACCATCCAGCGCCCGGTGGAAACCTCCGGCGTCGGTTTACACAGCGGGGTCCCCGTCAAAATCCGCGTGACGCCCGCCCCGGTTTCGACTGGCCTCGTATTTCTCCGAACCGATCTCGATAACTTTCCCATTCCCGCTCTGTGGAAGCATGTGGCTCGCGTGAGCTACGCCACCAGCCTGATGCGGCAGGGCGTCCTGATTTCGACAACCGAGCATCTGCTTAGCACGTTCTACAGCTTGGGTATCGATAATGCTTATATCGAGATCGACAATCTGGAAGTGCCGATTCTCGATGGCAGTGGGCAACCGTTTGTCGAGCTGATTCGTGAAGCGGGCATGCGCTATTACCGCCGCAAACGCCGCTATCTTCGCGTGACGCGCCCGGTTTCGATTGAAGACCGCGGCAAGCGCATTTCCATCATTCCCGATGATTCCTTCCGCCTGACCTGCGACGTGCAGTTCAACCATCCGCTGGTGGGCAAGCAGGCGCTTGAGATGGAGGTGACGCCGGAGCGCTATGCGGAACAGATCGCGCCCGCTCGCACGTTCGGGTTCGAGTATGAATTGGACGCGATGCGCAATATGGGTCTGATTCGCGGGGCCACGCTTGAGAACGCGGTGTGTTTCGACCGCACCACGGTTCTGAACTCGGGCGGCCTGCGGTTTCGCGATGAATGCTGCCGCCACAAGGCTCTCGATCTGATTGGCGACCTGGCGCTTTTAGGGAGACCGCTGCTGGGCCACGTGATTGCCGAACGCGCCGGACACGCCATGCATGCCGCTTTGGTGACGAAGATCATGTCCGATCCGTCGCTCTATGAAATTCTGTCGTTCGATCAGTTGGCAAGCCGTGTGACCCACGCGCTGGTCTCCTGAAATGGCGGTCAAGAAACAGAAATTCAGTACTACCAAAGAGGTGCGGAAATTGGCACGTGAACGAGTAGGCCCGGTACCGGCGGAGCGCGTGATCAAACCGAAAACCAGCAAGAAGCCGAAGCATAAGAATTCGATTGCGGATGGTGAGACCGAATAACGGGTTTTGCCTCTACCTGGGGCTGAGTGGCTAGTCAGCGAAAGGAATTTCCACCTCGGCAAAGCTGCTTGGAGTAGCCGCATTTACGGCGTCCACTATTCGCGAGATATGCGCTTTCATCAAACCCCGCTGGCCCTTTCCTAACACAACAACCGCTATCCCGCGGCCTCTCAGGTTCTGCTGATAGCTGAGATTCTTATCCGTGGTTACCAGCACTTCGAACCCGGCCTCCTCGGCTAGTGTCAACAAATCGCCATTTTCAACACGCTCCCAACCACGCGCGCGGGCCTCAGTCACAACGTGATTGTCGATTAGATAGCGGGCCAGCGTTCGCGGCGTACCTGGTCGAAGAGAACCAGCATCACGGTACTAGCGCGGGGGCTTCGGTGCTGTGTGCGACGAATTGGAGAACCGCCTGAACCTGTTCCCGCGTCACGCCGAATTCTTCCACTAATTCATCGACACTCATATCCTGAAGATTTTCGAATACGGTCGCGACCGGCATTCGCGTATCTTTGAAAACCCATGCGCCACTGCGGCGGCCCGGCACGCTCTCCACGGCGGGGCATTGTGACCAATCGAGATTTGCCATCTGCTTTCCCTGCCTTCAGGTTACGCCACGCACGCAGTCCTTCGCGCGAGACGCTACAGTAAAGTAGTAGTTCGGCATTCCCTGTCAACCTTGTTCATGATCAGTCCTTCGCGGGAGCTAGCCTTCCGCATTCTTCTTGAAGTGGAAACCGGGGCTTTTGCGGCCGACCTGCTGGCCACCCGTTCCGCGGCGCTCGATTCCCGCGACGCCGGTTTAGCCGCCACCATTGCGCTCGGCTCGCTCCGCTACCGTTCGCAGCTCGATCTGCTGATCAGACAGTTGACCGGTAAGCCGGTGAAGAAGCTCGATCTGGAAGTTCGCGAGGCTCTGCGGATGGGTTTGTATCAGGTGCGCTATCTGGATCGCGTCCCCGCTCATGCCGCTGTGAGCGAAAGTGTGGAACTGGTGAAAAAGAGCGGGAAGCGATCGGCCGCGGGGCTGGTAAATGCGGTTCTTCGCAAGGCTTCGGCTCTCGATGCCTGCTGGCCCGACCGGCAGACCGTGCTTTCCTGCCCTGAATGGCTGCTGGCGCGCTGGAGCACCGCC
>JBBROT010000168.1:0-7426 GCA_038229155.1 Bryobacterales bacterium
AGCGATGCCGAACACTACGCCGCCGAACGCGCCCGTGAACAGCGGGAAGTGATCGACATGCCCGAAGAAGAGCAGCGTGAAGTAGCGCTCGTTTTCGAATCGTACGGCTTGAATGAAGCGGCAACCGCGCCGATAATCGCTGCACTGAGTGCCCGCCCGGAAGCCTGGGTGGATTTCATGATGCGCTTTGAGCTCGGTCTCGATGAGCCTGATGCTAGCCGCGCGTGGAAGAGCGCTTTGACCATCGCCCTAGCTTATGTTGCGGGGGGAATGATTCCACTTTCTCCCTATTTCCTGGTCAGGCAAGCTTCTCAGGCCCTGCTGATTTCCATCGCGCTCACCGTCGTCTCGCTCGCTGTATTCGGTTATGCAAAAGGGTCGGCCACGGGGGTTCCTGCCTGGCGTAGCGCCGCGCAGACCACGTTGATCGGTAGCGCGGCCGCCGGCGCGGCATTCCTGCTGGCGAAAGCTATTACTTAGGTTTCTCAAGTTTCGTAACTAACTGAATCTGCATGAGCCGCCATCTGCCGGCGCTCAAGCCGCGTCACTACATCCTGAAGCACCCGAATGTGCAGCCGTACGTGTGACCGTGTCCTGGCACGGGAAAGACTTGAAACGGCGGAAGCTTATGTCGATCGTCGAACAGGCAGGCTTTACTACGGAGACTTTCCTGGACTTAGTTTGAGTGGCTGATGAACATTCCGTACGTACGCCGCGGAGTTTATTCGTAACGTAGCGCGTCGATGGGGTCCAGGCGACTTGCCTTTAACGCAGGGAGTAATCCAGCCACTAAGCCGATGATTTCAAGCACCAGGGTGCTGGTGACCACCGCGAATTGAGACAGGCGCAGGTGGATGTCTCCGGTGCCCGATTCGTCTTTGAAAATGGGCCCCAGGAAGGGCAGGCTGCCCACGCCTTCGGTGAGGCCGTAACCGATCATCACACCGATTGCGCCGCCTAGCGTGACAATCGCCATGGCTTCGGCCAGGAACTGGAACAGCACCGCGCGGCGCGTGGCACCGAGGGATTTCAAGACGCCGATCTCGCGCGTTCGTTGCGTCACGCTGACCAGCATAATGTTCGTGAGGCCCACGCCGCCGATGGCCAGCGTGAGCGCGCCAATGAAGCCGAGCAACACGCGCAGAGCAATGGACATACCGTCGATCTGCTGCATGAAATCGTTGAAGGCGATGATTTCGACGGCGCGATCGTCTTTCGAGGAGAAATAGTGCCGCGAGGCCAGCGTGGAGCGCACCTTTAGGATGGCGGATTTACGGAAGATGGGGTTCGCGGGCATCCACACGATATCGTCGGGGTATTGGATGTTGCGCAGTAGGCCCGCCGTGCCGTACGGAATGAACACGCACTCGTTGTCAGGCGCGTTGTAATTCGCGATCTGTATCTTTTTCTTGAGCACGCCGGAGACGGTGAACTGCATGCCGTTTACGGTGATGTGTTCTCCTTCAGGCGGCACTTCGCCGAACAGCTTATGCGCGGCGTTGGCACCCAGCACGGCCACCTGATGCTTCTGAGAATCGTCTTCGGAGGAGAGCCAGCGGCCGGTGGCGACTTCCATGTTGCGAACGCGGCCGTATTCGGGCGGCCAAATTCCGCGCACCTGCATGCTCTCCTGGCGGTAATCGTGCTGCACCTGCGCGCGGCGCACCATCACTTCGGGAGAGATGGCGGCGATCAGCGGGACGGCATCGCGCACGGCTTCCACGTCGGCCAGTTCGAGGCGTATGCGGCGGCCGGCGCGTTCGCCACCGGCTTGCGAACTGGTGTTGCCTCCGAACATCACTACCAGATCCTGGCCCACGGCGCGGAAGGCATAGTGGAGCGCGAAATCGAACCCTTCGCCGTAGGAATACAGAATCACGAAACAAGCTACGCCCCAGGCCAGCGAGATGACCGTTAGCAGGCTGCGCTGGCGATTGAATTTGAGCGCCTGCCATGCTTCGCTAAGGATCGAGCGGAACCTCATCGTTGCCTCATCGTTCGTACCGCAGGGCTTCGACAGGCGTTAAGGCGGCGGCGCGCCATGCCGGAAACAGAGCGCTGGAAACTGCGATCACCGTTAGCGCGGCGAACGTGAACACGGTGGTCACTATGCTTACCGGCAGGCCGGGAAACGCGTCAGGCATCTTCACGAAATGCAAGGAGTACGAAAGCCCGAACGCAATGGCCCAGCCAATGGCACCGCTGACCATGGCGAGCACGGTTCCCTCCACCAGAAAGTCAACCAGAATGCGAACGCGCGTGGCACCCAGCGCCTTGCGGAGGCCGATTTCGCGGGTGCGCTCGCTGACCGTGACGAGCATGATGTTCATCACACCGACGCCGCCAAGCGTGAGCGTCACCAGCGCGATGATGCCCAGAAACGCCGTCATGGATTCGAAGATGGCGTCCACCTGCTGCGCGTTTTCGATGGTGTCCCAGACGCCGAGCGCGCCCTTATCTTCGGGCGTGAAGTTGTGATTCCGGCCCAGAATGCGGCGCACTTGTTTTCGCGCGGCTTCAAAATCTGCCACGGAGTTCGGCATGTAGATAATCTCATTCACAAAGCCGCGCTGGTAATTTTCTTTAGGAGGAAGGTCGCGAGCCATGGTGGTGTACGGGACGTAAATCTTTTCCTCATCCAGGCCGCTGTAGCTGGCGTTCTGATTCTTATCCGCCATCATGCCGATGATGCGGAAAGGGATGCTGTTCAGCATTACCGTGCGCCCCACAATATCGGTGCGCGTGCCGAAGAGCGTCTTTTTCACTTTGCGGCCGATGATGCAAACGCGCTGCGCGTCCTGCTGATCGGAATCGGTAAAGAAGTGGCCGTCAGAAAGAGCAACGTTTCGGACCAGCGGATAGATCGCCTCCACGCCATTGGTATCGAAAGCGGAGGCGTTGTAATCGCTGGTGGCGCGCGTCGAATTTTCCAGCTCGCCCGTCGCATAGCGGACCAGGTAACATTCGGTGCGGATGTCGCGAACATCCTGCTCGGTCAAGCGAACGCGGCGGCCGGCACGCTGCCCGCCCGCTTGAGAAGAAGTCCGCCCTCCAAACAGGATGACAATATTTTCGCCCAGGCTCTTCATGTTGTTGCGCTGCCCGGCCTTGAACCCGTCACCCATCGCGACAATCAGCACAATGGACGCAATGCCCCACGCGATGCCCGCCATAGTCAGCAGGCTGCGAAGTTTGTTGCGATAGAACGATGAGAAGACTTGTCCGAGGAGTTCGCGAAGGTACGTCATGCGGCCCGGAGCCCCCGACTATTGCAGAATCACTTGTTGGCCAAGGGTAAGACCACTAGCTATTTCGGTGCGTGAACCATTGCTCAGGCCGGTCTTGACCTTGATCGTCTTTTTGCCCTTTTCACTTGCAGGGTCGGGAATTTCCACCTCGGTGGATTTGTCCTTCGCATAGAGGATTGCGCCTTCAGGAATGCTGAGCACACCCTTGTGTTCTTCCAGAATGATTTCGGCATTGGCGGTCATCAAAGCCCGCAGCTTGCGCGATTCGTTCGAGATGCTGACGCGCACCTCAAAGGTGGTCACGTTATCTTTTTCGGTGCCGAGTGGAGAGATCTTCGTCACCTTGCCCCAGAACTTTTCGTTCTTGTAACTTTCCACGGTGATGCGAGCCGGTTCGCCAAGGTAAATCTTGCCGACGTCCGTCTCATCCACTTTTCCTTTGACGTAGACTTCGCCCAGATCGCCCAGTGTCATGATGAGGGTCGCCGCGCCGCCCTGCGTGAGGATGGAACTGACCGCGCCGCCCACTTCGATGTCGCGTGAGAGCACCACGCCATCGATAGGACTCACGATGGTGGCATTCTTGATATCTTCTTCCGTGCGCGCCAGGATGGCCTGCTGCTGCTGCAATTGAGCTTCGGCTTTGGCGATGGCGGCTTGCGCGCTGGCCAAGTTCACGTGAGCGGAACGCTGTTTATTGAGGGCCATCTCATAGTTCTTTTCCGCATCGTCGCGCGCGTTCTGCGCAATCAAGCCGCCGTTGAACATGGTGCGCGACCGTTCGCGATCCCGCTTGAGAAACGGAAGATCAGGGCCTTCGGCATCCACTTTATAGCGTTCGTAATCGGCCTTGGCGCTGCTCACCTGCGCTTCGGCCACATGGAGCAAAGCTTCCGCTTCGCGTTTGCGCGGCAGAAGATCGTTCTTATCGAGTTCGCACAGCACCTGGCCGCGATGCACAACGTCGCCGAAATTCACCGGCAGTTTCTGAATGATGCCGCTGGCTTTACTCTTGATTTCCACCTGCGTGGTGGGCTGCACTTTGCCGGTGGCCACAACCGAGCGCGCCAAGTCAGTCTTTTCCACCTTGGCCATCTTTTCGGGATCGATCTTTACAACGGTGTGACTCAGCGCTTTGAAGGAAAACACGCCAGCCACGGCAACCGCGGCCAGTGCCGATACCCAGATCAGTCGTTTCTTTTTTCTCGCCATACAGAATCCTTAAAAATACCTTACGAGCGGGTGCGCGGACCCGTTCACCTTTAAACTGAAAACTTGAATACTCTTCTGGACGGAAATCGCGTACGGGACCGGATTTTGGAGGAACTCAGGCCGCGTGTGCAGCAGATCACGCAGGCTCTTGGGCGCCCTCCTGGCCTGGCCGTGATCCGCGCGGGCGATAATGCCGCTTCTGAGGTGTATGTGCGTAGTAAGACCCGGACCGCGGCCGCACTCGGAATTGCCAGCGAAACGCTGACGCCCCCGGAAGGTGTGACTACGGCGGAACTGTTGGACATGGTTGCGGGGCTGAACCTCCGCGCCGAAATCGATGGAATTCTGGTGCAATTGCCGCTCCCGGCGAATGTGGATGCGCAGCGTATTTTGCTGGCGGTCCACCCCGCGAAAGATGTAGACGGTTTTCACCCGGTAAACGTTGGTAATTTATCTACGGGCCGTCCAGGGCCTCTCCCTTGCACGCCCGCGGGCATTATTGAGTTACTGAAGCGTTACGAAATTCCCATGGCGGGCAAGCGCGCGGTGGTGGTGGGGCGCAGCGACATTGTCGGCAAGCCGGTGGCCATGCTGCTGCTGCGGGAAAATGCCACGGTCACCATCGCTCATTCGAAAACGGAAGATTTGGCGGCGGTCTGCCAGGAGGCGGAGATTCTGGTGGCGGCCATCGGGCGCGCTGCTTTCCTGGGCGCGGAGCACATCCGGCCCGGAGCTACGGTGATCGATGTCGGCATCAATCGGCTGACGGTTCGTGAAGAGGTGGCGCGGATCTTCGGTAGCGATTCGCCCCGGCTTACCGCGTTCGATGAGAAAGGGAGCGTGCTGGTGGGCGATGTTCACCCGGTGGAGGGTCCCCGTGCGGCTGGTGCATGGACGCCGGTGCCGGGAGGGGTGGGGCCGCTCACCATCGCCATGTTGATGCGCAACACGGTGGATGCCGCGGAGGCGAACCTGGGGCGCGGATGAAGCCGAAGTTCTTTAAGACTCAAGCCGAGTGGCATTGCTGGCTGGAGAAACACCACGGCGATTCGAAAGAACTCATCGTGGGTTTTTATAAGAAGGGATCGGGAAAGGCAAGTATCGATTGGCCACAGTCGGTCGATGGCGCGTTGTGCTTCGGATGGATCGATGGCGTGCGGCGCGGTCTGGATGAAGAGAGCTATTGCATTCGCTTCACGCCGCGCAAAGCCAGAAGCATCTGGAGCGCGGTGAATATCGCGCGGGTGGCGGAACTGACGGCCAATGGCTCCATGCGGCCGGCGGGGCTTGCGGCGTTCGCGGCGCGCACGGAAGCACGATCAGGAATTTACGCATTCGAGCAGGATCGAATAGAGTTGAACGCGGCTCAGGAAGCGCACTTCTGGACGCAGCCGGCGGCTTGGGCATTCTTCCAAACGAAGCCCCCGGGCTACCGCAAAATCGCAATATGGTGGGTGATTAGCGCGAAGCGGGAAGAGACCAGAGAGAAGCGGCTCGCTACGCTGATTCAACTCTCCGGGCAGGCGCGACTGCTTCCGCAACTGGACCGTAAGCCGAAGGCGAAGTGAGCCTTATTCGTTGCGCTGGGCCCGCTGCGTATCGTCCTTCATGGCAATCAGGCTGCGCAGACGGAGCATATTTTTGAGAGCTTCGAACCAGAAGGGCGCGCCCAGGCTCAAGAGGAGTATGGAAAGCCCGGTGCCGGGAATCTTCGAGGGCTGCCACTGGTTCAGCCACTCGCCCGGAGTTTGCGCAATCGGGAAGACATCGCGGGAAGCCAACGCGGCAATCTGGCGCGGGTTCATGGCGCTCAACTTCTCTTGCGCGTATGCCTTTTGCAGCAGGGAACCGCGCAACGTGTCATCGGTGGAAAGGCGATTCACCAAGGCCACTGTATCCATCTGTGCGATGCCGACCACTATCACGGCAATGAATAGGGTGACCCGGCGCGTGCTGAACGTGAAGCGGGCGCTGATGCGGTCGACCGTTTGATCGAACCACCCGTTGATCTTGGCTACGAAATCGCTGGACGCGGCTTGGAGGATGGCGAGATCGTGCCGCGCGGAAACGGCGAGAGTGGGATGGCTCAGTTCGAGCGCGAGCGCGGTGTTGCGGATGGATTCGAGGCATGCATCGGGATCGGCAATGCCATTGTGGACCAGCGCCGTCACCAGGGCCTGGCGGGCTGTTTCCTTCAACGTATGGCTTCCCCGCCCCGCCGCGCTTTCAAGCAGCAGGCGCGTGAGTTCATCCCGGTGAATCAGGCTGCCCAGGCGGTTCGCGCCGTCGCGTATGAGGGGGTGCCGCAGTAAGTGTTCGGCAATGGCTCTTGTGTCGTCCGCCGTGAGCGAACAGTGGAGTTGGTTGAGCAGATCGATCAAGCCATCGCGCAGATGGCGCCCGCGCATGTTGAAAAGCGTGGTCCATATTTGCGTCAGCACCGTGACCGCCATGCTGGCGACGAGCATGACCACCGTCAACCCGAGAAGAATGTCTAAAGATTTGATCACCGCGCCCTGATTCTACACACGGCAAAACACACAAACTTGCTTTTTCAGCGGCTTTCAGGCATTCTGATAGGTTTTCCGCATACATGAATATTCGGGTCCTCTATCACGATCATTGTTTCGACGGCGCAGCCTCAGCCGCTTATTTCACAAGGTTTATGCAGGGTGCGTTCTATCCCGAAGCTTCATTCGAGTACACGGGCATGGCGCACAAGGCATCGCAAATCTTTGAAGATAATTTATTTGACGGCGATGTGAACGCGATTGTGGATTTTAAATATTCGCCCAATTCAAAGCTCACCTGGTGGTTCGATCATCATCAATCCGCGTTCCTGACGCCGGAAGACGCGCACCACTTTTCGCTCGAAAGGAACCCGCAAAAACTGTACGACCCCACGTTCAAGAGCTGCTGTTCCTACATCTCAACCATCGCGCGCGAGCGTTTCAACTTTGTCGCGC